>NZ_VRVE01000039.1:0-36407 GCF_008040035.1 Methylobacterium sp. WL9 | reverse complement strand
GAAGGGGCGCTTGGGGCCGGGGACGCGAGGGCGCATGCCGGCTTCTCGCATCCCGTGCGGCAGGCGTCACCCGAGTTCGACGAGCCTCGTGGTCTGCTTCACGGCCTTTCCCGCACGTATCGGACCGATGGCATGGGCGATCTCGATATTCGCGTAGAACTGGCGCGCGCTCTCGGCCCAGGTGTGGCGAAGTGCTTCCGTGCGGCAGCGATCGCGCGGGATCGAGAGGGCGGCGAGGGCGGCTTTGCGCAGGTCGGCATCGATCACGCCGGCGCCGGTTCCCGAGATCACGTCGAGGGGGCCTGTCACCGGAAAGGCCGCCACCGGCAGGCCGCAGGCGAGCGCCTCCAACAGCACGATGCCGAAGGTGTCGGTGAGGCTCGGAAACACGAAGACGTCGGCGGCGGCGTAGATCTTTGCCAGCGTCTCGCCGGTCTGCGTGCCGAGGAAGCGGGCCTCAGGATAGAGGCCCTGCAGGCGCGCCCGGTCCGGCCCGTCGCCGACGACGACCTTGGTGCCCGGCAGGTCGAGACCGAGGAAGGCCGCCACGTTCTTCTCGACAGCCAACCGCCCGACGAACAAAAAAATCGGGCCGGGTATGCCGGCGAGCGCGTCACTCGTCTGCGGGCGAAACAGCTCGGTATCGACGCCGCGGGTCCAGGTCATCAAATTCGAGAAGCCGCGGCCTGCGAGTTCGCGCTCGAGCGAAGGCGTACTCACCATGGTGCCGCTCGCCGCAGCGTGGAAGCGGCGCAGCCAGGCGTAGCTCCAGGATTCCGGCACCGGCGCACGGGCGGCGAGGTATTCGGGAAAGCGCGTGTGGTAGCTCGTGGTGAAAGGGCGTCCCCGTGACAGGCAGGCCCGCCGCGCGGCATGGCCGATCGGCCCCTCGGTGGCGATGTGGACATGGGTCGGCGCGTGGCCGTCGAAGGCCTGCATCACGCCGGAGCGCGTCACCAGCGAGAGCCGGATCTCGGAATAGCCCGGCAGGGGAAGCGATCGAAAATCCTGCGGCGTCAGAAAGATCGGCTCGACGCCCTGCGCCTCGCCGGCCCGCGCCATCTGCTCCAGGGAACGCACCACGCCGTTGACCTGCGGGTGCCACGCATCGGTGGCGATCAGCAGTTTCACGCGACAGCCCGCGATGGGGACTCGGCATAGCCGACCATCTCGGTCTCGGCGGCGGCGCGGGCACGCAGCAGACTTGGGTAATGCAGCACCTCCATGCGGCCGTCGTAGTGCTCGACCACTGCCGTACAGGACTCTACCCAGTCGCCGGTGTTGATGTAGGCGAGCCCGTCGATGTCCCGGTTGGCGGCGTGATGGATGTGCCCGCAGACGACCCCGTCGGCGCCCTGCCGGCGGGCCTCGTCGGCCAGGAATTCCTCGAACTTGCCGATGAAGTTGACGGCGTTCTTCACCTTCAGCTTCGCCCACGCCGAAAGCGACCAGTAGGACAGGCCGAGCCGGCGGCGCACGAGATTGAGCAGGGTGTTGACGGTGAGCGCGGCTGTGTAGGCGCCGTCGCCGAGATGGGCGAGCCACTTCGAGTGGCGCACCACCATGTCGAACTGGTCGCCGTGGATGATGAGGTAGCGCTTGCCGTCGGCGGCGACGTGGATGCGGCTCTCGGCGATCTCGATGCCGCCGAAGGTGGTGCCGATATAGTCGCGCAGGAACTCGTCGTGGTTGCCCGGCACGTAGACGACATGCGCGCCCTTGCGGACCTTGCGCAGAATCTTCTGCACCACGTCGTTGTGGGCCTGCGGCCAGTACCAGCCGGACTTGAGCTGCCAGCCGTCGACGATGTCGCCGACGAGGTAGATCGTGTCCGCATCGACGTCGCGCAGGAAGTCGAGCAGCAGAGAGGCCTGGCAGCCCTTGGTGCCGAGATGCGTATCGGACAGAAAGAGCGTCCGCACGCGGATCGTGGTCTCCGGATCCTCTGCCAACCGCGCCTCCGGCTTGTCCACACAGGGAAAGCCAAACCGAATTCCCGTCTCAGTTTGATGACGCCGGCCCCGTCGCGGGATCGCGCGGACCGCCGACGAAGCCGAGCCGACGGGGAAATTCTTTTTGCCATCCGCTTGAGTTTTTTGAGTTTTCCTTTCCCGGTGAAGGCGGGCATCTTGCGCGGCAGTGAGGTCCGAGGCGGTATGTCCAACGAGATACCGCTTTGCGCCGCGGAAGCGGCTGGATCCCCAGGACAACGGAGTGGAAGCGTTCGACGGCTCGCGCGGCACCCTTGAAGACGGGGGCCGGCTGGGGCATCGAGGGCAGTGGGAATTCGGAGGCGACCGGCGTAACGAGCGCGCCGTGACGCGAACGGCAGATGCCGGATCGCCGCTCCGCAGATCCCGGCGTTTCCGATAGGTCTGACGGACGTCACCAGAGCACGCGGTCTCCGTGGGCGCGCGGGAACGACGCACGTGCCGGGGCGTTCGGGTGAACGAACGTCGCCCCGCGACCGGGACTCAGCGGCCGTTGTCCTGCGGGATCGCATACGCGGTGGGCGTGTCCCGCCAACACGATTTGACGACAGGACCGGGCTCGCTCCCGGTCGCTAGAAACTGGATTTGGAGGATACACTCATGGCGGCAACGAGACGGCCTGGTCGCAACCACCTCTTCGTTCCGGGCCCGACGAACATCCCGGATCGCGTGCAGCGTGCCATGCTGGTGCCCTCCGAGGATCACCGCTCGGTCGAGTTCCCGGAGCTGACGAAGCCGCTGTTCGAGGACACCAAGAAGGTGTTCGGTTCGACCGACGGCACGATCTTCCTGTTCCCGGCCTCCGGCACGGGCATATGGGAATCAGCGCTCACCAACACCCTCGCCCGCGGCGACAAGGTCTTGGCGTCCCGGTTCGGCCAGTTCAGCCACCTCTGGATCGACATGGCCAAGCGCCTCGGTCTCGATGTCGTGGTGCAGGAAGAGGCCTGGGGCACCGGCGCCGATCCGGCCAAGATCGAGCAGGCCCTGCGCGACGACAAGAACCATGACATCAAGGCCGTCATGGTCGTCCACAACGAGACCGCCACCGGCGTCACCTCGGACGTGGGTGCCGTCCGCAAGGCGATCGATGCGGCCGGCCACCCGGCGCTGCTCTTCGTCGACGGCGTGTCCTCGATCGGCTCGCTGCCGTTCAACGCGACCGAGTGGAAGGTCGACTGCGCCATCGCCGGCTCCCAGAAGGGCCTGATGCTCCCCGCCGGCCTCGGCGTGATCTGCGTCAGCCCCAAGACGATCAAGATTGCCGAAGGCTCTGCCGGCAGCAACGACCGTCTCGCCCGCGTCTACTTCGACTGGGAAGACCACAAGAAGCAGAACCACCTCGGCTACTTCCCCTACACCCCGTCGCTGCCGCTGCTCTACGGCCTGCGCGAGGCGCTGGCCTGCCTGTTCGAGGAAGGTCTCGAGAACGTCTATCACCGCCACCACGTGCTCGGTGAGGCGACCCGTCAGGCCGTCGCAGCCTGGGGCCTCAAGACCTGCGCCAAGGAGCCCAAGTGGAACTCCGACACCGTCACCGCGATCGTGGTGCCGGAGGGTGTCGACGCCGCCAAGATCATCAAGCACGCCTTCGTCCGCTACAACCTCGCGCTCGGCGCGGGTCTGTCGGAAGTCGCCGGCAAGGTGTTCCGCATCGGCCACGTCGGTGATCTGAACGAGCTTTCGCTCCTCGGTGCCATCGCCGGTGCCGAAATGTCGATGATCGACAACGGCATCAACGTGACCCCGGGTTCGGGCGTCGCCGCCGCATCGAGCTACCTGCGCGAGAACCCGCTCTCGAAGTCCTAAGACCTCGGTCCGGGGCCTGCCCTGCCGGCCCCGGATCACTCCCCTGAACGAAACCACCAAAAAAGCCCGGGCGGACGCCACCGCCGAGGACGAGAACAGGGATCAGCGATGACCAAGAAAGTCGTCTTCCTCGACCGCGAGTCTCTCGACGCCAAGGTGCGCGCGTTCGGCTTCCCGCACGACTACAAGGAATACGACTCGACCTGGACGCCGGTGGAGATCGTCGAGCGCCTCCAGGGCGCCGAAATCGCGCTGATCAACAAGGTGCCGATGCGTGCCGATGTCCTGAAGCAGCTTCCCGACCTGAAGCTCATCGCCGTTGCCGCTACCGGAACCGACGTCGTCGACAAGAAGCAGGCGAAAGAGCAGGGCATCACGGTCGTCAACATCCGCAACTACGCCTTCAACACCGTGCCCGAGCACGTGATCGGGCTGATGTTCGCGCTGCGCCGCGCCATCGTCCCCTATGCCAACTCGGTGCGCCGGGGCGATTGGGCCAAGTCGAGCCAGTTCTGCTACTTCGACTACCCGATCCACGACATCGCCGGCTCTACGCTCGGCATCGTCGGCTACGGCGCGCTCGGCAAATCGATTGGCAAGCTCGCCGAGGCACTCGGCATGAAGGTCATCGCCTACGACGTGTTCGAACAGCCGGGCCTCGTCGATTTCGACACGATCCTGCGCGAGAGCGACGTCATCACCCTGCACGTACCGCTGACGCCCGACACCAAGGGCCTAATCGGCGCCGAGCAGTTCAAGAAAATGAAGAAGCATGCGCTCCTCATTAACACGGCCCGCGGCGGGCTCGTCGACGAGGAGGCCCTGGTCGAGGCGCTGAAGAGCGGGACGATCGGCGGCGCCGGCTTCGACGTGGTCGCACAGGAACCGCCGAAAAACGGCAACATCCTGTGCGAACAGGACCTGCCGAACCTGATCGTCACCCCGCACGTCGCCTGGGCCAGCAAGGAGGCGATGCAGATCCTCGCCGACCAGCTCGTCGACAACGTCGAGGCCTACGTCGCGGGTAAACCGCAGAACGTGGTCGAGGCGTAGGGCAAAGCTCTCGCCGGTCGTCATTCCGGGGCCGCGAAGCGGAACCCGGAACCCACGATTGGGCGCGACGACCTGAACCTCTACCATCCGCATCGCGGATGGTTTCCGGGTTCTCGCCTCCGGCGAGCACCGGAATGACAAGTTTGAAGATACGCGGCCGCAGAGCCGCATGATGGAAACGCTCCGCGCCTTGCGCGGGCACCGACCCTCAGAGGAACGATGACCAAGAAGCTGCTTTTCCAATTCGACACGGATGCCGCGCCGAGCGTGTTCGATGTCGTCGTCGGCTATGACGGCGGCGCCGACCACATCACCGGCTACGCCAACGTCACGCCCGAGAACGTCGGCGCCTTCGTTGACGGCACGATCTACACGCGCGGCGGCAAGGAGAAGCAGTCGACGGCGATCTTCGTCGGCGGCGGCGACATGGCGGCCGGCGAGCGCGTGTTCGAAGCGGTGAAGAAGCGCTTCTTCGGCCCGTTCCGCGTATCTTCGATGCTCGATTCCAACGGCTCGAACACCACGGCCGCGGCCGGCGTGGCCCTCGTCGTCAAGGCGGCCGGTGGCTCGGTGAAGGGCAAGAAGGCGGTCGTGCTGGCCGGCACCGGCCCGGTCGGCATGCGCTCGGCGGCGCTGCTTGCCGGCGAGGGTGCCGAGGTCGTGTTGTGCGGGCGCAAGCTCGACAAGGCCCAGGCCGCAGCCGATTCCGTCAATAAGCGCTTCAAGGTCAACGTCACGGCGGCCGAGACGCCGGACGACGCCTCGCGTTCCGAGATCGTCAAGGGCGCGCACCTCGTATTCGCCGCCGGCGCCATCGGCCTCGAACTGGTTCCGACCGCGGCCTGGCAGAACGAGAGCTCGATCGAGATCGTCGCCGACTACAACGCGCAGCCCCCGCTCGGCATCGGCGGCATCGAGGCCACCGACAAGGGCAAGGATTACGGCGGCAAGCTCGCCTTCGGGGCGCTCGGCATCGGCGGCCTGAAGCTCAAGCTGCACCGCGCCTGCATCGGCAAATTGTTCGAGTCGAGCGACAAGGTGTTCGACGCCGAGGAGATCTACGCCCTCGCGAAAGAGATGGCCTGAGCCATGGCGCAGAACGAGACGATCGCGAACTTCCTCGACGGGCTGGCGAGCTCGGCCCCGACCCCCGGCGGAGGCGGCGCCGCCGCCATCTCCGGCGCCATGGGCGCAGCCCTCGTGTCGATGGTGTGCAACCTCACCATCGGCAAGAAGAAGTACGTCGAGGTCGAGGCCGAGCTGAAGGACGTCCTCGCCAAGTCCGAGGCCCTGCGCGCGACGCTCACCGGCATGATCGCCGACGACGTCGAGGCGTTCGATGCCGTGATGGCGGCCTACGGCTTGCCGAAGGGCACCGACGCGGAGAAGGCGGCGCGGGCAGAGAAGATCCAGTCGGCGCTCAAGGTGGCGACCGACGTACCGCTCGCCTGCTGCCGCACCTGCCGCGAGGTGATCGATCTTGCCGAGATCGTCGCCGACAAAGGCAACCTCAACGTGATTTCGGATGCGGGCGTCGCCGTTCTCTCGGCGTTTGCCGGTCTCCGTAGCGCGGCGCTCAACGTCTATGTCAACGCCAAGGGCCTGGACGATCGTACTTTCGCCGAGGCGCGCCTCAAGGAGCTCGAAGGCCTGCTGGGCGAAGCGTCTGCTTTGAACGAGCGCGTCTACGAGATCGTCAAGAACAAGGTCAATTGAGCCGGCTGATTCAGCCGACTCTCTTTTCAAGAAATTCTCTAAACAACTGCCGGACAGGCAAAATTAAACTCATAATCAAGAAAATGTTTAGGCGCAGGCAGCTTCACGTGAACTGAATTTTACGCGAGGATGCTTCGCAAAAGGAAACGCGAAGGAGGTCTTCGATGGACGTTCACGAGTATCAGGCCAAGGAGCTTCTCGCGAGCTTCGGTGTGGCCGTCGCCAAGGGTGCCGTCGCCTTCAGCCCCGATCAGGCCGTCTACGCCGCGACCGAGCTCGGCGGTTCTTTCTGGGCCGTGAAGGCGCAGATTCATGCCGGCGCCCGCGGCAAGGCCGGCGGGATCAAGCTGTGCCGGACCTACAACGAGGTTCGCGACGCCGCCAAGAACATGCTCGGCAAGCGCCTCGTGACGGCCCAGACCGGTCCCGAGGGCAAGCCGGTCCAGCGCGTCTACATCGAAACCGCCGACCCGTTCGATCGCGAGATCTATCTCGGCTACGTTCTCGACCGTAAGGCCGAGCGCGTCCGCGTCATCGCCTCCAAGCACGGCGGCATGGATATCGAAGAGATCGCCGAGAAGGACCCCGAGGCCCTGATCCAGGTCGTCGTCGAGCCGGCCGTCGGCCTGCAGCAGTTCCAGGCCCGCGAGATCGCATTCCAGCTCGGCCTGAACATCAAGCAGGTCTCGGCCGCGGTGAAGACGATCATGAACGCCTACCGCGCGTTCCGCGATTGCGACGGCACCATGCTCGAGATCAACCCGCTCGTCGTCACCAAGGACGACCGTGTGCTGGCGCTCGATGCCAAGATGTCCTTCGACGACAACGCGCTGTTCCGCCGCCGCAACATCGCCGACATGCACGATCCCTCGCAGGGCGATCCGCGCGAGGCGCAGGCCGCCGAGCACGCGCTCAACTACATCGGCCTCGACGGCGAGATCGGCTGCATCGTCAACGGTGCGGGTCTGGCCATGGCAACCATGGATATGATCAAGCATGCGGGCGGCTCGCCGGCGAACTTCTTGGATGTCGGCGGCGGTGCCAGCCCCGAGCGCGTCGCGACCGCCTTCCGCCTCGTCCTGTCCGACGACAACGTGAAGGTGATCCTGGTGAACATCTTCGCCGGCATCAACCGCTGCGACTGGATCGCCGAGGGTGTGGTGCAGGCGGCCAAGGAGGTGAAGCTCGCGGTTCCGCTCGTGGTGCGTCTCGCCGGCACGAACGTCGAGGCCGGCAAGAAGATCCTCGCCGATTCGGGGCTCGACCTCATCACCGCCGACAGCCTGTCCGAGGCTGCCCAGAAGGCGGTCGAAGCCAGCAGACACGCCAAGCACTAAGCCCGCGAAAGGGAGGATTACGCCATGAGCATTCTCATCGACGAGAAGACCCCGATCATCGTCCAGGGCATCACGGGCGACAAGGGTACGTTCCACGCCAAGGAAATGATCGAGTACGGCGCCAACGTCGTCGGCGGCGTCACGCCCGGCAAGGGCGGCAAGACCCATGTCGGCGTGCCGGTGTTCAACACCGTCAAGGACGCGGTCCGCGAGACCGGCGCCACCACCTCCATCACCTTCGTCGCGCCGCCCTTCGCCATGGACGCGATCATGGAGGCGGCCGATGCCGGCCTGAAGCTCGTCTGCTCGATCACCGACGGCATCCCCGCCCAGGACATGATGCGGGTGAAGCGCTACCTGATGCGCTACCCCAAGGATCGCCGCACCATGGTGGTCGGCCCGAACTGCGCCGGCATCATCTCGCCCGGCAAGTCGATGCTCGGCATCATGCCCGGCAGCATCTACAAGCAGGGCAATGTCGGCGTGATCTCGCGCTCGGGCACCCTCGGCTACGAGGCCGCGGCGCAGATGAAGGCGCTCGGCATCGGCATCTCGACCTCGGTCGGCATCGGCGGCGACCCGATCAACGGCTCGTCCTTCCTCGACCACCTCGCCCTGTTCGAGGAGGATCCGGAGACGGAAGCCGTGCTGATCATCGGCGAGATCGGCGGCCCGCAGGAGGCCGAGGCCTCGGCCTGGATCAAGGACAATTTCTCCAAGCCCGTCGTCGGCTTCGTCGCTGGCCTCACAGCCCCGAAAGGCCGCCGCATGGGCCATGCGGGCGCGATCATCTCCGCCTCGGGCGACAGCGCTGCCGAGAAGGCCGAGATCATGAAGTCCTACGGCCTCACCGTCGCGCCGGATCCGGGCTCGTTCGGCACGACCGTCGCTCAGGTGCTCGGCCAGCGTAAGGCGGCCTGAAAAATCTCCAAACCTCCCCCCTCTGCGGGGGAGGGTGCCTCGCAGATGCGAGGCGGGAGAGGGGAGCACCCTCTCCAGAACCGGCGCTCCCCTCTCCCGACCCGCTTCGCGGGCCACCCTCTTCCGCAGAGGGGGAGAGGGTTTGGCGTCGCGACACCCACCAATTCCAAGGTGACCCTCCGATGACCGTCACCCTTCACCCGTCACCGACGCCGAGCACCGGCGACACCTTCGCGCCGCCCGTGATCACGGGCACGTCGGCGAAGGATGCGCTCGACATCCTGTTCCACGCGCTGGTCGACGTCGCCCGGCGTCACGATCCGGAACTGGAAGAGGTGCTGCACGGCCGCGCCGACATCTCGACCTTCACGCCGGAGATGCTCGCCCGCGCGCTCCAGGTACAGGGCATCTGGTTCCAGCTGCTCTCGATCGCCGAGCAGAACGCCGCCATGCGCCGCCGCCGCCATATCGAGCGCGACGAGGGACGTTCTGCGCTGGGCGGCTCCTTCGCGAAGGTGCTGGCGGAGGCCTCCGCCAACGGCATCGACGGGCCGCAGATCCATGCGCTGCTGAAGGACCTGCGCATCCGCCCGACCATCACCGCGCATCCCACCGAGGGCAAGCGCGTCACGGTGCTGGAAAAGCTGCGCCGGATCTATCTCGTGCTGCGCGAGCTAGAGATCCCGCGCTGGACCGAGCGCGAGCGCAACGGCCTGATGAACGAGTTGCGCGACCAGATCGAGCTGATCTGGATGACGGGCGAGCTGCATCTGGAAAAAGCCACCGTCGAGCGGGAGGTCGCCTGGGGCCTGCACTTCTTCGACGAGTCGCTGTTCGAAATGCTGCCCGAGGTTTTATATTCGCTCGAAGAAAGCCTGGCGCAGTACTATCCGGACGAGACCTTCGAGGTTCCGGCCTTCTTCCAGTTCGGCTCCTGGATCGGTGGCGACCGTGACGGCAACCCCTACGTCACGTCCTCGGTCACCCGCGAGACGCTGCAGAAGAACGCACTGGCGAGCCTGCGGCGCTACCGCGACCGCATCACCCATCTCGGCCGCGTGCTCTCGATCACCGAACGCTCGCTGCCGGTGCCAGAGAAATTCCAGAAGGAACTGACGCAGGCGCTCTCCGAGAGCGGCGACGGCCGGGCCGTCGCCAGCCGCAATCCCGGCGAGCCCTACCGGCAGTTCCTGACCTGCATCCTGCGTAAGCTCGAAGCCACCATCCAGCGCAACAAGGGCTCGCGCCCGACCGGCGCCGATTATCCGAGCGCCGACGGGCTGATCAACGACCTGCGGGTGCTTGAGCAGGGGCTCGCCGACGCGAAGTGCCTGTCGCTCGCCACCGACATGGTGCGTCCGGTACGTCGCATGGTCGAGATTTTTCGCTTTTCGACCGTCAGGCTCGATCTGCGCGAGAACACCACGCGCACCACCAAGACGCTGCAGGCGCTCTGGAAGCAGAGGATCGGCGACCGCAAGCCGATGCCGAAGGAGGATACGCCCGAGTGGCGTGAGTGGCTGCTGACCGAGCTCGGCCGGCCGCGCAACCCCGAGGCCACCTTCGACGACCTGCCCGACGAGGCCAGGGAGACGCTCGAAACCTTCGCCCTCGTCGGCGAGATGCGCGAGCAGCTCGACCGCGAGGCCTTCGGCAGTTTCATCCTGTCGATGACGCGCTCGACCAACGACGTGCTCGGCGCCTACCTGCTGGCCAAGGAAGCCGGCATCTTCCTCGACGCCGCCGGCACCGAGATCTGCCCGCTGCCGATCGTGCCGCTGTTCGAGACGATCGACGACCTGCGCGCCGCGCCGACCATTATGAAGGAGCTCTTGAACGTCCCCGTCGTGCGTCGCTCCACGCGCTGGCAGGGCGGCGTGCAGGAGGTGATGATCGGCTATTCGGACTCGAACAAGGATGGCGGCTTCATCGCCTCGAACTGGGAGCTGTCGAAGGCCCAGAGCCGGCTGACCGATCTCGGCAAGCAGGCCGGCGTGCCGATCGCCTTCTTCCATGGCCGCGGCGGCTCGGTGAGCCGCGGCGGCGTGCCGACGCGACGCGGAATCCTGGCGCAACCGCCGGGCTCGATCAACGGGCGCTTCCGCACCACCGAGCAGGGCGAGGTGGTCTCGTTCAAATACGCGAACCGCGGCACCGCGGCCTACCAGATGGAGCTGCTCGCCTCCTCGGTGTTGGAGCATGCGCTTCAATCCGAGCGCGAGACCAAGGGCCAGCCCCGCAACGAGTTCGACGACGCGCTGGAAGCGCTCTCCGGCGCCTCGCGGGCAGCGTATGTGAACCTGCTCCAGCACGATGGGCTGGTCGATTACTTCCAGGCCGCGAGCCCCCTCGACGAGATCGCGCTGCTCAACATCGGCTCGCGCCCGGCCCGGCGCTTCGGCGCAAAGTCGCTCGACGACCTGCGCGCGATTCCCTGGGTCTTCGCCTGGGCCCAGAATCGGCACGCCATCACCGGCTGGTATGGCGTCGGCTCGGGGCTGCAGAGCTTCATCGAGGTGCGCGGCGAGAGCGGCGAGCGGCTGCTCAAGCGGCTGTTCCAGGAATCGCGGGTCTTCCGCCTCGTCCTCGACGAGGTGGAGAAGACGCTGCTCATGGTCGACCTCGACATCGCCCGCGACTATGCCGGGCTCGTCGCAGACGAGAAAATCCGCCACGACGTCTTCTCGATGATCGAGGCGGAATACGAGCTGACCAAGCGCATGGTGCTGCGCGTCAGCGGCGACACCGAACTCGCCGAGCGCTTCCCGCTGTTCCGCGACCGCCTCAACGGGCGACTGCCGACCATCAACCAGGTCAGCCGCGAACAGGTCGAGCTGCTGCGTCGTTATCGCAGCGAGGAGGACGAGGACCGGCGCGAGGCTGTGAAGTCCGCGCTGCTTCTCTCGATCAACTGCATCGCCGTCGGCTTCGGAGCCACCGGCTAAATCTTCAAACGGAGGAAACGAGAATGAGCTTCACCCTGATCCCGACGCCGACGGCGCGACTGCATCGCTCCGAGCTGGCCGTTCCCGGCTCGAACCCGACCTTCATGGAGAAGTCGGCCTCGTCGAACGCCGACGTGATCTTCCTCGATCTCGAGGACGCGGTCGCTCCGGACGACAAGGAGAAGGCCCGCACCAACATCATCGCCGCCCTCAACGATATCGATTGGGGCAACAAGACCATGATGATCCGCATCAACGGTCTCGACACCCACTACATGTACCGCGACGTCGTCGACATCGTGGAGGCCTGTCCGCGCCTCGACATGATCCTGATCCCCAAGGTTGGCGTTGCTGCCGACGTCTACGCCATCGACGTGCTGACCACCCAGATCGAGCAGGCGAAGAAGCGCGAGAAGAAGATCGGCTTCGAGGTGCTGATCGAGACCGCGCTCGGCATGGCCAACGTCGAGGCGATCGCCCAGTCCTCGCCGCGCCTCGAAGCGATGTCGTTCGGTGTCGCCGACTACGCCGCCTCGACCCGCGCCCGCGCCCAGGTGATCGGCGGCGTGAACCCGGACTTCAGCGTGCTCACCGACAAGGACGAGGCCGGCAAGCGCGAGACGCATTGGCAGGACCCGTGGCTGTTCGCCCAGCAGCGCATGCTGGTCGCCTGCCGCGCCTACGGCCTGCGCCCGATCGATGGTCCCTTCGGCGATTTCTCCGACCAGGACGGCTACATCTCCGCTGCCCGGCGCTGCGCGTCGGCAGGCTACGAGGGCAAGTGGGCCATCCACCCCTCGCAGATCGATCTCGCCAACGAGGTGTTCACTCCCTCCGAGGCCGAGGTCACCAAGGCGCGTCGCATCCTCGAGGCGATGAAGGAAGCCGCCAAGGCCGGCCGCGGCGCCGTCTCGCTGGACGGCCGCCTCATCGACATCGCCTCGATCCGCATGGCCGAGGCGCTGATTTCGAAGGCGGACGCGATGTCCGGCAAGTGATCGATTCGGGCTTTCCGGCCTGATCGCGAAGCCGCTCCGGATCGACCGGGGCGGCTTTTTCGTTTTCTTCACCGGGGCCGGTCGGTCCCAGAGCCAGCAGGAGTCACCAGCCATGCACGTCACCATCGAACACGCCGAAAAGGCCATCGAAGCCGCGCGCCGGAAGGCGGTCGAACTCGGCACGCAGATGTGCATCGCCGTCGTCGATTCCGGCGGTAACCTGAAGGCCTTCTACCGGATGGACGGCGCCTGGGTCGGCTCCATCGACATCGCGCAGAAGAAGGCCAAGACCGCCGTGTTCTTCGGCATGAAAACCGGTGCCATCGGCGGCCTCTCTCAGCCTGGCGGCCCGCTCTACGGCATCGAGCACTCGAATGACGGGCTGATCACCTTCCCCGGTGGCATTCCGATCGTCGACACGGACGGCGAGATGTCCGGCGCCATCGGCGTCAGCGGCTCGTCGGTGGAGAACGACGATGCGGTGGCGCTGGCCGGAGCCCAGGCCATCGGCAACACCGAGCTGCCAGAGCATCCCTGGCGGACCTGAACCGCGTCGGGCGCACCCGAAAGAACCACCGGTTAAGCATGAGGCCGTATCACCGACCTCATGGTTTCCAGTGAGGACAAGGAGCGCCGATGACCAGGGAGCAACTCGCCGCCGAGCTGAAGCGCATGGCCTCCTCGCAGGTCAGCGACATCACACGTGCGGTGAAGGACGGCCACAAGACCATCGCCCTCAACGAGCTGGCCGACCTCGACCGCCAGCTCAAGGCGCTGGCGACTGCACTCAAGTCAAAGCCGGCCGCCCTGCGGGCGTGACGTCGTTGCGACGACGGCTCTGGAAGCCGGCACCGCAGACTGAGCCAGACACGAAGACGGGCGCGTCCTTGCCGGATGCGCCCGTTTCTCGTTCAGATGGAGCGGAGACCGCTACCAGCGCGGCGGGCCGTCCCAGCCGCCATACGGTACGTCGGCCGGCGGCAGCGGATGGGGCCGGTAGAAGCTCGGCCTGAAGCGCGCTCCGGGCCGTTCGTCGCAGATGCGCACGCGCCGTTCCACCTCCTCGCCGAAGGCGTCGATACGGTGCTTGACGATGGTCCGGCACTCTTCGTCGGGCGGCGGCGGAGCGAAATGGGGGCCGGCAACGAAGCGCGGTCCGTAGGCGACGGGCCGGCGCGGGGGAGGCGGCAACTCCTCTTCGATGCGCTCGTCCCGGTAGACCCGGTGCGGAACCGGCTCGATGCCGGGATACGGCGGATCGGCAAAATCGGCGGCGAGCGCGGGGACGGCCGCGAGCACCGCCAGGGTGCCGAGGCCGAGACCGGCAAGCCGTCTCACGACAGGGTGCGACATGGTCGAAATTCCTGAACAGCCACGAGCGGTCGCAAGACGCGCCGTCGTTGCAAGCAGGATCATCGCGCGGCCGAGCTGAACGAATCCGTGCGCCCGCACACGGAAACCGTTCAGCTGGACCCAGCCGCTCATCGGAGCCGTAGCGATGCGCCCGGTGGTCGAGAACGCTCCCGTCGATCTCCGCGAAGCCGAGCGCCGCACGCTGCGCCGCGACTGGCTATTCTCGCAAGGCCATGTGCGCTGCGGTCTCACCTGGGAAACTTGACGAAGCCTCTGGCGCGACCGTGCGTCGTCGTTGATCAGGGAAACATGATCATTCGTCCCCGCCCCGGCCTCGTCGCGATCCTGTTCACCCTGCGCGGCTCGATCCTGCCGCAGGTGGCGCCGAAGGTGCTCGGCATCGCCCTCGTCGCCTGCCTCGTCACGGCAGCTGAGCGGCAATGGCCGGGGCGGTTTCCGGAGGCCGTAGGCGTCGGGCCGTTCACGCTGATCGGGCTGGCGCTGTCGATCTTCCTGAGCTTCCGCAACGGCGCCTGCTACGACCGCTGGTGGGAAGCGCGCAAAGCCTGGGGGGCGCTGATCGTGGAGGTGCGCGGCCTCGCCCGGACGCTGCCGGCGCTCCTGCCGGGGCCGGAGCACGAGGCGTTCCGCCGGCGCGCCCTACGCCGGATCGCAGGGTTTTCGCACGCGCTGCACGCCTCGTTGCGGGGCGGCAGCGTGGTGGCGGCTGCCATGCCCTGGCTCCCGGCCGCGGAGGCCGGCACGCTGGCGCAGCGTCCGAGCGTAGCCGACGCCATCCTCGCGGACCTCACCGTCGATCTCGGCGCCATCCAGCGCGGAGGTGCTCTCAGCGACGTCCTCTACGGAGTGATCGAACAGAAGATCGCGGCCCTGTCGCAGATCCAGGCGGTGTGCGAGCGCATCCACGGTACGCCGCTGCCCTTCGCCTACACCTTG
Organism: Methylobacterium sp. WL9; assembly: GCF_008040035.1. Classification (NCBI taxonomy): domain Bacteria; kingdom Pseudomonadati; phylum Pseudomonadota; class Alphaproteobacteria; order Hyphomicrobiales; family Methylobacteriaceae; genus Methylobacterium; species Methylobacterium sp. WL9. Next base: position 21,327 of record NZ_VRVE01000039.1, on the reverse strand, counting down.
CTGCTCTACCGGACGGCCTGGCTCTACTGCCTGCTGCTGCCCTTCGGCCTCGCCGCGTCCCTCGGCTGGGCGACGCCGCTGGCGGCGGCCCTCGTCGCCTACACCTTCTTCGGCCTCGACGCGCTGGGCGACGAACTCGAAGAGCCCTTCGGCACCGACGCCAACGACCTGCCGCTGGACGCCCTGCTCAGCGTCGTCGACGCAGCCATCCTCGACGCTTTGGGCGAGGCCGCACCCGCTGCTCCGAAGCCGGAAGGCTACGTGCTGCGCTGACGCTTCCCGGCCGCCGCATCGTTCTCCGCCACCTCCGGTGCGACTTGGCCGTAGTTCAGCACCGAGACCAGGGCGACGCCGCCGATCACGTTGCCGACCAGCGTCGGCACGAAGAAGTGCCAGACGTAGTCGCCCATGCCGATCGAGCCCGTCACGACGAGGTAGAAGGCATCGACTGAGCCGGCGACGATGTGCGCGAGCCCGCACATCGAGACGAGCCACGTCATCAGGATGATGATGAACGGCGCCGCGGAGCCGGTGGCCGGCAGGATCCAGACCATCAGCGCGATCAGCCAGCCGGCGAAGACCGCCTTGACCAGAGTCGTCAGGAACGGCCCCTCGACGGCGTGCCGGCTCAGCTCGGTGAAGGCCGCGCGGACCTCCGGCTTGAACGCGTCGGAATGACCGAGGGCGTAGGCGATCAGCAGGGTCGCCGCGACGTTGCCGACTAGCACGATCCCCCAGAGCCGCCCCACGCGCCAGAGGTTGGCAAGCGTGCGCTCGTGCAGCAGCGGCAGGATTGGCGTAACCGTGTTTTCGGTGAAGAGTTGCTGGCGCCCGAGCACGACGATCAGAAAGCCGATCGAGTAGCCGAAGCTGGAGACGAGTTCGGCCCAGGGCGATTCCGGCAGGTGCGCTTTCAGGACCCCCGGCACGATCAGCGAGAACCCCATCGTGAGCCCGGCGGCGAAGGCAGACAGTGCCAGCGCGGTCACCGTACGGCGCAACTCCTCTTCGCCCTCGGCCCGGATGATCTCGTGCAGGAGCAGCGCGTCTGGCCGATGCTTCTCCTCGACCTCCTCCTCGGTATCCCGCTGCTTCTCGGCTGCCTCGGCGCGGCTTTCCTCGGTCATGACGCCCTCGAACGATCGACGATGAGGCCAAACGTCCGGCATCGCGAATTCTATCCCCTGACACGTACTGCGCGGAGCATCGGCACGGAGATCACCGACGCAGTCCGGCGAGCAGGGCCTCGATCTCGACGCGTGCAGCGGCCACGGCCCCGGCGTCCCGGCCGCGCACGACGATACGGTTGGCAAAACCCTCCTGCGTCATTGAGGGATAGGACCCGATCGACACGCCGCCATGCGCCGCCGCGATCGTCGCGAGACCACCCGCGAAGCTGCCTTCGGGGAGCTTTCCCGCCTCGATGGTCTCGGAGATCACGGGGACGCCCTGCGAGAGGCCCGGCAGGATGGCGTCGAGCATAGCGTTCATGATCTGCGGCACGCCGGCCATGACGAAGACGTTGCCGATGGAAAAGCCCGGCGCCTTCGAGACCGGATTCGGGATCAGGTCGGCTCCGTCGGGGATGCGGGCCATGCGCAAGCGTGCCGCGTTCAGATCTTCCGGCTTGTGCCGCTCCAGGAGCATCACACGGGCGCGCTCGTCGATGCCGATGCCGACCCCGAAGGCGGCGGCGATGCTGTCGGCGGTGATGTCGTCGTGGGTCGGGCCGATGCCGCCGGTGGTGAACAGATAGGTGTAGCGCTCACGCAGCGCATTCACCGCCGCGACGATCTCCTCGGTCACGTCCGGCACGACGCGGACCTCGCGCAGGTCGATGCCGATCTCGGTGAGCCGCTCGGCGATCGACCCGATGTTCTTGTCCTTGGTGCGGCCGGACAGGATCTCGTCGCCGATGACGAGCACGGCGGCGGTGACGGCTGGGGTCGGCTCGGACATCGGGACTCGGGGGCGAGCGTGGATCGGCTGAGCGTGGCAAGTAGCGCGCCCCGGATTATACGCCAGCGCCTTCGCCTCACGGCACGCTGGTGCTACGCGGCGCGATGCGTTTTCAAAAGCCCCTGATCGAAGCGCGGCTGGTCCAGCGCTACAAGCGCTTCCTCGCCGACATGGTGCTGGCCGACGGCACGACGGTTACCGCCCATTGCGCCAATCCCGGTGCGATGCTCGGGCTGAATGCGCCGGGCAGCCGCGTGCTGCTCTCGACCTCCGACAGCAAGACCAGGAAGCTCCCGTATTCCTGGGAGCTGGTCGAGGCCGAACTGCCGGGCGGCCCGCAATGGGTCGGGATCAACACGCTGCGCCCGAACGCCCTGGTGGAGGAGGCATTTCACGCCGGAGCGCTGGCGCCGCTCGCCGGCTATACCGGCCTACGGCCCGAGGTCGCCTACGGCACGGCGAGCCGGGTCGACTTCCTCGCGACGGGCGAGGGGCTGCCGCCCTGCCATGTCGAGGTGAAGAACTGCCACCTGATGCGGCAGGCCGGCCTCGCCGAGTTTCCCGATTGCAAGGCCGCCCGCAGCGCCCGCCATATGGTCGAACTCGCCAACGTCGTCGCAAGTGGGGGCCGGGCGATGCTGATCGTCGTGGTGCAGATGCGGGCGGAGGTCTTCGACGTCGCCCGCGACATCGATCCGGCCTTCGACCGGGCGTTCCGGGCGGCCCGTGAGGCCGGCGTCGAGGTCCACGCCTATCGCTGCCGCATCACGCCGGAGGAGGTCGTCATCGCCGACGCGATCCCGGTGATGGGCCCGGGCTGATCAGTCCCGCTCGAACATCAGGTTCAGCCGGGTCGCCGCGAGGCGGCGATAGCCGTAGCCCTCCAGCAGCGCCGGCAGGTCGATGTGCCATTGCTCGGTGCCGTTCTCGACGATGAGCAGCTTCGGCAGCAAGCTCTTGGGCGCCTCGCGCAGGAACGGCTCGAGAATCAGGTCCTCGGCGCCCTCGACGTCGAGCTTCACCGCGTCGATCTGCGAAATCCCCTCCGACTGGCACAGCCCGAGCAGCGTCACCGCCGGCACCTTGATCTCGGCGCCCTGGTTGGTGCCGACGATCTTGACGCTCGACTCGCCCTGGTTGCGCGCATCGATGAAGAGCGTCAGCTCGCCGGCCTTGTCGGCCACCGCGCAGGCCACCGCCTTGATGGTGCCGTAGGGGTTCTGGCCGATGTTGTAGATCAGCTTGTCGAACACGGCGGGCTGGGGCTCGACCGCCAGGATCTTGGCTCGCGGTCCGGCGAAGGCGCCGACGAAAAGCGCGTAGGCGCCGATATTCGCACCGATATCGAGAAACACGCCGTTCTGCGGCATGCGGGCCTTGAGGATCACCCGCTCCTCGGGATCGAAGAACTGCGGCGTGAACAGCACCTTCTTCTCGCAATTGTTGTCGTAGGGGTGCAGCCGCATGCGTGCGCCGTAGCGCTCGACATCGAGCGGCTTGCCCCTCAGCATCGAGATCGCGATCCGCCGCAGCAGCATCGCCGTGCGGCGCCCGCGCCAGCTGCCCTCGGGCAGCGTCTGCGTGTGGGCTGCGATGCGGGCGACGAGCCCGGTCGGGGCGTAGGTGCCGTAGGGCTGCGTGTCCTTCATGCCGAGGGGTGATGCCAGCCGGATCGATCCTCGGCAAGTCGGGTGTAACCGACCGCACACGCTTTGATTTTTGCTTGCCCCCGCGCCAAGACACGCCAAACGAGGAGCCGAGCCCGTGCAGACCTTCGATTCCGACGGCGTGACCATCGCCTTCATCGATGTTCCGGCCAAAGGCGGCACGGGCGATCCCGTGCTGCTCGTCCACGGCTTCGCCTCGACCCACGCGGTCAACTGGGTGAACACGCTCTGGGTACGCACGCTGACGGATGCCGGCTACCGGGTGATCGCGCTGGACAACCGCGGCCACGGCCAGAGCCAGAAGCTCTACGCACCTGAGGCCTACGGCACCGACATCATGTCGGGCGACGCGCTGCGGCTGCTCGACCATCTCGGCATCGAACGCGCCAACGTGATGGGCTACTCGATGGGCGCCCGGATCAGCGCGGTGCTGGCGCTCGACCATCCCGAGCGTGTGCGCTCGCTGCTGATGGGCGGGCTCGGCCTCTACATGGTCGACGGCAAGGGCGGCCTGCCGGACGGCATCGCCGAGGCTTTGGAAGCCCCCCCCGGGACGCCGGCGGCGAACCCGACGGCGGCCGCCTTCCGCGCGTTCGCCGAGCAGACCAAGAGCGACCTGCGCGCGCTGGCCGCCTGTATCCGCTGCGCGCGGCATCGGCTGTCGCGGGCGGAACTCGCCCTGATCGAGACGCCGACGCTGGTCTCGGTCGGCACCCTCGACACGGTAGCCGGCTCGGGCGAGGCGCTGGCCAAGCTGATGCCGAACGCGACCTATCTCGAACTCACCGATCGCGACCACAGCAGCGCGGTCGGCGACAGAGCGCACCGCAAGGGCGTGCTGGAATTTCTGGCCAAGCGGGCCTGAGAGACGTCAGCTCTTCAGCCGATACCCCGTCTTGAACATCCAGCTCACCGCCCCGAGGCAGAGCACCAGGAACAGGGCCACCATGGTGAGGCTGATGCCGATGCCGACATCGGCCCGGCCGAAGAAGGCCCAGCGGAAGGCGCTGATCAGGTAGACGACGGGGTTGAGGTGGCTGACCGCCCGCCAGAACGGGGGCAGTACGTCGATCGAGTAGAAGCTGCCGCCGAGGAATGTCAGCGGCGTCACGATGAGCAACGGCACGAGCTGCAGCTTCTCGAAGCCGTCGGCCCAGAGCCCGATCACGAAGCCGAACAGGCTGAACGTCACGGCCGTGAGCAGCAGGAAGAAGACCATCCAGACCGGATGCGCGATGTGCAGCGGCACGAACAACGCCGCCGTGCCGAGGATGATCAGCCCGATCAGGATCGACTTCGAGGCCGCGGCGCCGACATAGCCGGCGACGATATCGAAGGGCGAGACCGGAGCCGAGAGCAGCTCATAGATCGTGCCGGCGAAGCGCGGGAAGTAAATGCCGAAGGAGGCGTTGGCGATGCTCTGCGTCAGCAGGGAGAGCATCATCAGCCCCGGCACGATGAAGGCGCCGTAGGGGACGCCGTCGACCTCCTGCACGCGCGCGCCGATCGCCGCGCCGAACACCACGAAGTAGAGCGAGGTCGAGACCACCGGTGCGACGATGCTCTGCAAGGCCGTGCGCCAGAAGCGGGCCATCTCGAAGCCGTAGATGGCGCGAATCGCGGGGGCGTTCATATCTGTTGCCCTCGCAGCTGACGCTGCAAGGGCCGTCCGCCGCACGCGCGGCGGCGCGCAGTCGCGCTTGCCGACGGCCTGCGGCTGAAAGGGTCGACGCTTTTCGCCGTCGGTGTCATGCCTGTTCCCTCACCAGATCCACGAAGATTTCTTCGAGCGAACTCTGGCTCGTCTGGAGATCCTGAAAACGGATGCCGGCGGCGGCGAGGTCGGTGAGGAGCCCGGTGATGCCGGTGCGGCCACCCCGCGTGTCATAGGTGTAGATGAGTTCTTGGCCGTTGCCGGAGAGGCTCAGGTCGTGGTCGGCCAGTAATTCGGGGATCGCATCGAGCTTGTCCTGCAGGTGCAGCGTGAGCTGCTTCTTGCCGAGCTTGCGCATCAGCTCGGCCTTCTCCTCCACCAGCACGATCTCGCCCTTGCGGATCACGCCGACCCGATCGGCCATCTCCTCGGCTTCCTCGATGTAGTGCGTGGTAAGGATGACGGTGACGCCCGATTCGCGAAGGCGCCGCACCATGCGCCACATGTCCTGGCGCAGCTCGACGTCGACGCCGGCCGTCGGCTCGTCGAGGAACAGGATCTTCGGCTCGTGACTCAGCGCCTTGGCGATGAGCACCCGGCGCTTCATGCCGCCGGACAGCGTCATGATCCTGCTGTCGCGCTTGTCCCAGAGCGACAACTCCTTGAGCACCCGCTCGATATGGCCAGGGTCCTTGCGCAGTCCGAACAGACCGCGGCTGAAGCTCACGGTATTGAACACCGTTTCGAATGCGTCGGTGGTGAGTTCCTGCGGCACCAGCCCGATCAGGCGACGGGCGGCGCGATAGTCGATCGCTATGTCGTGACCGTCGGCGACGATGGTGCCGGTGGTGGGCGTGACGATGCCGCAGACCACGTTGATCAGCGTCGACTTACCTGCGCCGTTGGGTCCGAGCAGCGCAAAGATCTCGCCGCGCCGGATCTCGAGGTTCACGTTCTTCAACGCGGAGAGGCCGGAGGCATAGGTCTTGGAGAGATCGGTGATCGTGATGATCGGCTGCATCGCGGCCTTTATGCGCAAAATCGACCCGCCAGCGCGGGGAGGGCGGCTATAGCACGTCCCTCGGGACGCGGTCGGACGTGTGGGTGTCGCAGGATGGCACCGGACGATCGCCGCCCGATTTCAGCTCTTGAAGATCGAGCCGGCCGCCTGACGCGCCGCTTCCTTGGCGGTCTTGGCCGCCTCCAGTCGCTCGATCTCGGCCCGCAGCAGAGTGATGCGCTCGGCCAGATCGCCGACGGAGAGTTCGTCGAGCTTCTGCCCGATCTCGTGGGTCGCGAGCCGGCGGGGCCGGGAATCGTCGTCGTGCATGCCTCGATCGGCGTCACCGCCGTCCCTCGCCTTGCTTGCTGGAGGAATAGCGGGGGAGGGTGCCGGCCGTCCAGGGAGGTAACGGTCATTGCGAGCGTAGCGAAGCAACGGCGGCGAGGGTTCAGAGATCCCGGCGTTCGATGCCCTCGAACGACAGGATGAAGTCCGCACCATAAGCCGTTGCCGGCGTTTGAAATCCGGGGCTTGCTTCGCCCTGCGCGGCCCGACGGGCGATCTCCACTGCCGTCAGCGCGGTCAGCGTGTAGCCTTCGGGCGATTCCATCCGACTCGCGACGCGGAGGCCGCTATCGTCCCACGCCTCGGCGAGGAACAGGCATCGCGAACGGGCGCGCTCCTCCGGTGTGGGACCGGGCGCCGCCAGGCGTTCGATGGCACGCTTGAGCAGCACTTGGCTGAACCCCGTCGCCAGGAGCCGCTTGAACGGTCGCGGCATAGCCGCCGCCCGGGCGAGCGACGGGGAGGCCTGGAAGAACACGTCGATGTCGGGGATCCTGGTCGAGTACCAGGCCGTGGCGACGTCGCCCCAGCCGAGCCCGATGGCCGAACGCGGGCCGGAGCCGAAATCGGCGCTGGCTCGGGGCGTGTCGGCGATCTCGACGATGCGGCCGCCCCGGCGCATGCGGGTGCCGCAAGCGACGCCTTCCACCATGGTCTTGGCCGTGCCGCGACTGATGCCCTGGAAACCGCCGATCGAAATCCGCAGGCGCGTGGCGCCGGGCAGCCGCCCGGCCACGTGGGCGGCGAGGCAATCGCTGGGGACGACATCGAACCCCGCCCCCGGCAGCAGCATGATCCCGGCGGCTTCGGCCTCGCCGCTGCGCGCCGCAAGCGCTTCGATCACGTCGATCTCGCCGGTGATGTCGACGTAATGCGTGGCCGTGGTCAAGCAGGCCTCGGCCATCGGCCGGGATGTCGCCGAGAACGGTCCGGCCGCGTGCAGCACGGCCTCGATCCCGGCGAGGCCGTCACGCACCGCGGCAGGTGTCTCGAGGCCGAAGGCGCGCCATTCGAGCCCGAGGCGTTCGGCGAACCCACGCACCGCATCGACGCTTCGACCCGCGAGGACGGGACGCAGCCCGCGCGCGACGGCGTGCTCCGCGCAGAGGCGGCCCGTGTAGCCGGTCGCGCCGTAGATCAGGAACGTGCTCACAGCCGGACACCTCCTGAACGAAAAAGCCGCCCGAAGGCGGCTTGGTCGATCATATAGGCGATGGCGATCAAGCCTGGAGGCGGGTCTTCACCTCGCCGAGGCTCGACTTGACGAGGTCCTGGGCCGTCTGCCCCTGAAGACGCTCGCGCAGGATCGTCTCGGAGACCTTCACCGCGGCGTCGGCGGCAGCGGCGCGAACCTGCGCGGCTGCCTGGGCCTCGGCCTGGGCGATCTTCTGCTCGGCCGACTTGGTGCGGCGGGCGATGTAATCCTCAAGCCGGACATGGCCCTCGGCATCGATGCGCTTGGCCTCCTCGTGGGCGTCGGCGACGATGCGCTCGGCGTCCTTCTCGGCCTCGGTGCGGCGGCGCTTGTAATCGGCAAGGACGGCGGCGGCCTCCTCACGCAGGCGCTTGGCCTCGTCGAGTTCGTGACGCACACGCTTGGCACGGCCATCGAGGCCCTTGGTCATCATGCCGAAGCCGCCGACCTTCCAGACGATCCCGCCGAAGATCACGAAGGCGACGGCGACCCAGAATTCTGCGGTCATCAACATGCCGGTCACAAGTCCTTACGAAGTGGCGTTTCTAGTGAACGGCGCCGAGGGCGCGGTCGAGGCTGGCGCGATCCGGCGCATGGCCGGTCAGGCGCTCGACGATGCTCGAAGCGGTCTCGCCGGCGATCTCGCGGACGTTGCCCATTGCGCGGGCGGTGCTCTCGCGGATCGTCGTCTCGGAGGCGGCGATCTTGGCGTTGAGCTCCGCTTCCTTGTCCTTGCGGCGCTTGTCGGATTCGGCGGCGAGCTTGGCGCGGGCCTCCTGGGCGATGCCCTGGGCCTTGCCCTGAGCGTCGCGGAGCGACGTCTCGTAGGCGACGCCCGCGGCATCGGCCTCGGATTTCATGCGCTGCGCCTCGTCGAGATCGGTGGCGAGGCGGCTCGAGCGTGCATGCAGGATCGCTTCGATCCGGGGCAGGGCGACCTTGGCCATCAGGTAGTAGAGCAGGCCGAAGGAGATCGCGAGCCAGATCAGCTGCGAGAGAAAGGTGTGGGTCTCGAAGGGGGGAAAGGCTGCGCCATGCGCGGGCTGCTCGGTGTGAGCGGCGCCGTGGCCGGCATCGTGACCACCGTGAGGCGTGACCACCTTCACGTCGGAATTGGCGGGCGGGGTCGTGAGGGAGTTGTGCTCGGCCATGGCCTCGTCCGGTGACGGAGATTGTCAGCTCCGACGAGCGGAGCGCCTACGCGTCGATTGAGGAAGCCGCCGCCCCGGACCGATGGTCCGGAACGGCGAACTCCCAAAAAAATCAGACGGCGAAGAGCAGGAGCAGCGCGATCAGCAGCGAGAAGATGCCGAGTGCTTCCGTCAGCGCGAAGCCGAGCAGCAGGGTGGCGCGCTGGCCGTCGGCGGCGGAGGGGTTGCGAAGGGCGCCGGCAAGGAACTGACCGAACAGGTTGCCGAGGCCGATGCCTGCGCCGGCCATGCCGAGGCAAGCCAGACCGGCACCGATGTACTTCGCTGCGACGGGATCCATTATGAACTCCTGATTCCTTGATCTGGTATGCGTTAGGGCGGAAGAAGCCGGCGTTAGTGGCCGGGGTGAAGAGCGTCGTTGAGGTAGATCGCCGTCAGCGTCGCGAAGACGTAGGCCTGAAGCGCCGCGACCAGGAATTCCAGCGCGGTCAGCGCGATCGTCAGGAACAGCGGCAGCGGGAAGAGCAGGCCCCAGGCGCCGGCCGAGAACAGCCCGACGACGAAGAAGGCGAAGATCTTCATCGCGATGTGACCGGCAAGAACGTTGGCGAAGAGACGCACCGAAAGGCTGATCGGCCGGGAGATGAAGGAGATGATCTCGATCGGCACCAGCAGCGCGAGCAGCGGCTTCGGCACGCCCGACGGTACGAACAGGCCGAAGAAGTGCGTGCCGTGCTTCATCACGCCGAAGACCACGACGACGCCGATCACCAGGGCCGCGAGCCCGAAGGTCACGACGAGGTGGCTGGTCACCGCGAAGGCGTAGGGGATCATGCCGAAGAGGTTCAGGACCAGCACGAACATGAACAGCGAGAACACCAGCGGCATGAACCGCTTGCCCTCGTCGCCCGTGGCCTGATGCACGGTGTCGGCGATGAATTCGTAGAAGATTTCGGCCAGCGACTGCATGCGACCCGGAACGACCGAGCGCGAAGACGTAGCCACGATGGTGATCAGCGCAATCACCGCGACCGCGGCGAACATGTAAAGCGCCGACTGGGTGAAGGCGATCTGCTGGTTGCCGATATGACCGAACGGCACGAGCGAATGCAGCTCGAACTGATGGATCGGGTCCGGTCGCAACGCCACTTGGTGCGCCGGGTCGATGCTGCCCGCCATGCCTTGTTCCGCCCCTTATCCTTCGTGCCGACGTCCGCACCGGTCTGTGCGCGTGGCCATACACGATGCGCCCCGAGTCTCAAGACCCCCGGCGTCGTTTCGGAGGAAAATGCCCTAACGCGGGTCTTTTCCGCCCGCCTGCCCGGTAAACCCGCTCAGGCGCATCACATTGTAGATGCCCGTGAGGAACCCGAGCAGGAGAAACACCATCAGCCCCCACGGCGCAGTGCCGAAGAGCCGATCGAAGATCCAGCCCAGGATCCCACCGGCGATGACGCCCGCCACGAACTCGGTCGAGAGCCGCATGGCCTGTCCGAGAGAGGACCCGTCGGACCGACCCGAGCGCGGCGACGATGCGAGAGCGGCCGGGGGCCGCTTCTGATCAAGCTGCGTCCCGAGACGCTTGAGCCTCTCGGAGAGGTCGCCGTCGGAGTTGCCGGGAGCGTCCCCGCTCCCGTCTCCTGCTTCGTTGCCGCTCACAGGCTACTCACATCGGCGAGAGCGAAGGGAACCGTCCGGCCACCCCTCGAACGGCGCGGACCATAGTTTCGCCCCCCTGCCGAGTCAAGGCAGCCACGCTTTCCTTCAAGTCATTCCAGATCTTGAGGAATCAGCGATTTTTGCACCGCCTCGGTCGGCGCGCTGTCAGGCGCCGAGGATCGGCTTGATGACCTTCTCGATATCCTCGATCGTCATGGCGCCGGAGAATTTCTGACCGTTGATGAAGAAGGTCGGGGTCGACTCGACTTTGAGCACGTCGAGGCCGCGCGTCTTCACGGCGTTGATGGCGCCGTAGATCTTCTGGTCCTTGAGGCAAGCCTCGACCTTGTCCTTGGTGAAGCCGGCCTGACGCAGCAGCTTCTCGAGGGCGTCGATCGGCGATTCCGGCGGCTTCACGAAGGCCCAGGCTTCCTGCTGGTCGAAGAGCAGGTCGGTGATCGGAATGTACTTCTCGTTGCCATCGCAGCGCGCCAGCATGAAGCCGGCCGTCGCACGGGGGTCGAGAGGGAATTCGCGAAGGGTGAAGCGCACCTTGCCGGTGTCGATGTAGCGCTCCTTCAGCACCGGCCAGGTGACCTTGTGGAAATGTGCGCAATGCGAACAGGTCAGCGAGGCGTATTCGATGATCGTGCACTTGGCGTCCGCCGGACCCAGCCAGACATCGCCCAGCGGACCCGGCTGCATCAGCGCCGCGGTGTCGGCGGACTGGGCCAGCGCCGAGAGCGACAGGCGGGGCAGGAGAGCGGCCGCGCCGACTGCGAGACCGGTGAATTTGACGACGTCGCGACGGGTGATCATGGCGTTGGCAAGCTCCGCTGGGACGACTGGCACTCTATAGGCGTGCGGTAGAACCGGGAACGGGCGATGGCAAGGCGCCGGCAGGCTCGGAGAAGTCGATCGCGAAACCGTGCGATCTCAGCGGCGCTTCGGTTCCGACGCGATCACGGCGATGCCGAGACGGTCGAGGGCGTCGCGCAGGCCGTCTTCCTCGATCCGCGAGACCGCCAGCGCGATTTCGCCGCGCCGGGCCGGATCGATGGTGGGCAGCACCGATCGGCGCTGGCCGGTATGGACGCGGCCCTGCTTCATCACGATGCGGCCGATGCAGGCCCAGCCATAATGCGCGTTGATGCGTTGGATCACCACCGGCACGAGGTGCTGGAGCTCGAGCGCGAAGGCGCCCTCGACCCGCACCACCAGCGTGCCGGATTCGGCTCGCCCGGTCGTCTCGCCGCGCGGTCGGCGCGGCCATTCGAGCTTCACCGGCTGGCAGGCGCGACCGAGGCGCTCGCCGACGATCTCGGGCCAAGCCGCGAGGATATCGGTCGAAGCGAAGCCCTGCGCGGCGAAGGCCGGGCCGATGCAGGCCTCGATCAGATCGGCGAGCGGTTTGACGCGGGCCATGGCCGGGTGGTGCCCATCGCTGAAGCGGCGCGATACGCGCCGCTTCACGACGATAGCGCAAGCGGTGCCGCGCGTCGCCGCTACGCGTCGAGGAACGGAACGAAGCCGCCATAGATCATGCGCTTGCCGTCGAAGGGCATATCGGGGTCGGGCTGCATGCGCGGGTCTGCCATAACCTTGGCGTTGACGGCGTCACGGCTCTCCCGCGACGCGTAGACAATCCAGGAGAAGACCACGACCTCGTCCTCTGCGAGCTGCACGGCGCGGGGGAACGAGGTCAGCCGTCCGTGAGGCACGTCGTCGCCGATGCACTCGACGAAGCCGGTGGCCCCATACTCCATCCAGACGTCGCGCGCCTTGCGGGCCAACGCCTTGTAGGCGTCGAGCTTGGCCTTCGGCACCGGGACGACGAACCCGTCGACATAGGGCATGCGAACCTCCTCGTTGGCAGTGATAGAACCGCCATAGGACGATCGAGCCGGCCGGTATCCGACACGGGCTGCGATCTTTTTCGCAAGGCGTCGTTGCCGCCTTTGCCGCGGCTCGCGCTGCCGATAAGACCCTCGCCATGCCCGCGCCCGCAAACACCTCTCGCGCGCCTGCCCGGCCCAAAGCCCACGATCTCCTCGTCTGGTACGATCGCCACCGCCGGGTGCTGCCGTGGCGGGCGCTGCCGGGTGAAGCGCCGGATCCCTACCGGATCTGGCTGTCCGAGGTGATGCTGCAGCAGACCACGATCGCCGCCGTCAAACCGTACTTCGCCAAGTTCCTCGGCCTGTTTCCCGACGTTTGGGCGCTCGCCGCCGCGCCGGAGGAGAGCGTGATGGCTGCCTGGGCAGGGCTCGGCTACTACTCGCGGGCGCGAAACCTCCACGCCTGCGCCAAGGCGGTGGCCGCCGCCGGCGCCTTCCCGGACACGGAGGAGGGGCTGCGAAAACTTCCCGGCATCGGCGCCTACACGGCCGGCGCCATCGCCGCGATCGCCTTCGACCGGCAGGCCGCGGCCGTCGACGGCAATGTGGAGCGGGTGGTGACCCGGCTCTTCGCGATCGAGACGGTGATTCCGGCTGCACGTCCTGAGATCCGGTCCCTGACGCAGGCCCTCGTGCCGGCCGACAGGCCCGGAGACTTCGCGCAGGCCGTGATGGATCTCGGATCGACGATCTGCACGCCTAAGCGTCCGGCCTGCGCGCTCTGTCCCTGGATGGCGCCCTGCCGGGCCCGAGGCCTGGGGCTGCAGGAGACGTTTCCGCGCAAGCTCAAGGCGGTGAAGGGCACGCTCCGCCGGGGCGCGGCCTTCGTGGCGATCCGTGCCGGCGACGAAGCGATCCTGTTGCGGACGCGCCCACCCGAGGGGCTTCTCGGCTCGATGGCCGAGCCCCCGATGAGCCCCTGGGAGCCGGATTACGACCCGGCCCGCGCCCTGCTCGACGCGCCGCTCGATGCCCGCTGGAAGCGCCTGCCGGGGCTGGTCCGCCACGCCTTCACGCATTTCCCGCTCGAACTGACGGTGTTCGCGGCCCGCGTCTCCCTGAGCACCGCGCCGCCACCGGGCATGCGCTTCACGCCTCGGCGCGATCTCGACGAAGAGCCGCTGCCGGGCGTGATCAAGAAGGTGATCGCCCACGCCTTCGATCCGAAGCCCGATCCGAAAGCCAAGACACCGAAGGTCGAGGCAGTGCCGGCCCTGGCCCCCGCACCGCTGTTTGCCGAGCCCGAGCCGGTCCCGGCAGAGCTGCGCCGGACCTTTCGCCCGGTGCCGAAGCCGGCCCCGCGGATGATCGCGGCTCCGCCGGCGGAGGCGATCGACGGGGATTTCGAGAGCCCGGCCGAGGCCGAGCCGGCGCCTGCGGCAAAGCGCAAGCGCGGTCGGCCGCGGACGCGCCCGCGCTAAGCCGAGGCCGGACGGGGTTCAGGCTGCCGAGCCCATCGTGGCGCGCATCTTGGCACGGAAGGTATCGATGACAACCGGCTTGCCGTCGCGCTTGGCGTGCCAGAAATCCCAGCCGTTGCAGGAGGGCAGGCCCTGGACGAGGGCGCCGATCTTGTGGATCGACCCCGCCACCGGCCCGGCCATCAGGGTACCGTCGGGACGCACGATCGCCGTGTGGCGGCCCCGCGCATCGCTGAGCATCTCGCCGGGGCGGATATGCCCGGCCTCGATCACGCTGAGGAAGGCCACGCGCGGCTCGGCGCGCTTGGTCGGCGCCACGAGGAGGGCGGCGGTGGAGAGCGGCTCGACCGCATCGATCCGCTTCCGTGCGGCGTCTGCGTAGACAGGATCGCGTTCGCAGCCGATGAAGCGGCGTCCGAGGCGCTTGGCGACGGCGCCGGTGGTGCCGGTGCCGAAGAACGGGTCGAGGATCACGTCGCCGGGATTGGTCGCCGAGAGCAACGTGCGGGCGAGCAGCGCCTCCGGCTTCTGGGTGGGGTGGACCTTCAGCCCGTCGGCGCCTTTCAGGCGTTCGTCACCGGTGCAGAGCGGAATGAACCAGTCCGAGCGCATCTGGACGTCGTCGTTGCCGCCCTTCAGCCCCTCGTAGTGGAAGGTGTAGCCCTTCGACTCCGCCGAGCGGGAAGCCCAGATCAGGGTCTCGTGCGCATTGGTGAAACGCTTGCCGCGAAAGTTCGGCATCGGGTTGGCCTTGCGCCAGACGATGTCGTTAAGGATCCAGAAACCGAGATCCTGCAACGCGCTGCCGACCCGGAAGATGTTGTGGTACGAACCGATCACCCAGAGGGTCGCGTTCGGCTTCATCACGCGGCGTGCGGCGGTGAGCCAGGCGCGGGTGAAGGTGTCGTAGGCCTCGAAGGTCGCGAACTTGTCCCAGTCGTCGTCGACGGCGTCGACGCGGCTGTGGTCGGGACGCAGCAGGCCCGCTTCTCCGAGTTGGAGATTGTAGGGCGGATCCGCGAAGACGCAGTCTACGCTCGACGGCGGCAGCGCGTTCATGGAGGCGATGCAATCGCCGACCAAGATCTCGTCGAGAGGGAAAGTGGTAGGAAGACGCTGGACGGAGGGTGCGAGACCCATCCGCGGCGCCGACGCTGCCCGCCCGGAACGCGAGACATGAACCCGGGCGGTGGCGCCGGCGACCGCGGTACGCGGGGAAGCCATGGCAAACACCGGTTACGCGACTGACAACCGGACAATGGCCCAGCTAGGGTAAAGGCCGGGTTCCTCGAAAATTTGTCGGCGCGTCTCAGTTTGGGGCTGCAGTTTTTGCCGGGTGCCCGCCAGCCCGGTCGTCGCGCCGTCTTCATACCCCCGCCCGGACCCTCAGCCTTGCGCTCGCCGCAACCGTGCATCCGCCACCATGCATGCGAGACAGTAATGGCGCGACATCCGGCGCCTGCCGCAAGCGACTTCCGAATGCTTCCAGCCGAAGGTGAGGGGCTCGGCGGCAGCGCAACGGCTCAACAACTCACATCTTGCGAATGTTTTGGTGGAAAGCACGAGAAACTAAACTGTTAAATAGCCTGATGTGTGCCTTTGCCGCACCGCTAAGTCGATGTCGCAATTTGGCCGCCTTCCCCATCATTTTCCGCGGCGTTCGCAACAACAAGGGAAAGCGATCGCACATGAAGGTTGTCATCCGAAACGCCGTGGCCCTGTTCGGCCTCGTGCTCGCCATGCTCACGCTGGCCGCACCTGCCGAGGCAAGGGCCGGGCATGCCGGTTTTCAGGCACGCGGACATCACGTCCATTCCTCCCGTCACGCGCATTTCAGCCACCGCATCCGCTCGGCTCATTCCGGCCGCTTCGCCTTTCGTTTCGCCAACCGGGTTCGCCATGTCCGCCACGCGTCGGGCGGCAACGCCTCCTGGTATGGCCCCGGCTTCCAGGGCCATCGCACCGCCAGCGGTGAGCGCTTCAACTCGGGCGGCCTGACCGCCGCACATCGCAGCCTGCCCTTCGGCACCCGCGTCCGGGTGACAAACAGCGCCACCGGCCGCTCGGTCGTGGTGCGCATCAACGACCGCGGCCCGTTCGTGGGCGGCCGCCAGATCGATCTGGCCGCCGGCGCCGCCCGCGCCATCGGCATGAACGGCACCAGCTACGTCTCGATGGCGGTGGTGCGTTGATCGCACCCGCCTGACTCGTGACCCACGGCAGTCGAAACCGACACTTTCAACGTTCGGCCGTGGGCCAAGCGCGACTGCGCGCCGCCGCTGGTGCGGCGGACGGCCCTGCAAGCGTCAGCCGAAAGGGCCAACGGTAAAGACTTCGGGCCGGTCGGCGTTGTCGTGACGCCGGCCGGTTCCCATTTGCAGAGCTTGCGCCGCAGAGGGAGACGACTGCGCGATGGCCAAGCCGCTGGTGATGGAAATTCCGCACGACCTCGGGCGCGACGAGGCCAAGCGTCGGCTCGAGGAGGGGACCGAGAAGGGCAAGGCCCTGCTGCAGAAGAGCGGCATCACCGTCGAAGCCATGACTTGGACCGGCGACCACCTCGATTTCGCATTGTCGAGCCTCGGTCAGAAGATAGACGGTCAGGTCGACGTGAACCCCGACACGGTCCGCCTCGAAGTCCGGCTGCCGTTGCTGCTCTCGTTCTTCGCCGAGAAGTTGCAGAAGATCGTCGGCAACGAGGGCACCAAGCTCCTCACCAAGAAATAGGATCGAAGGCGATCCCCGGAACCGTCGACGGCGGGCGCCCGTTTGGACCGGACCGGATGGCGCACGAGCGCCGCGTCCCGCCTGCCTGGAGTCTCGATGTCGAATCCTGGTCCGATCCCGGAAGTCCCGACCCCCCAGCCGCCACCGGACACGCCCTACGATCCGCCGCAGGCACCGCCACCCGCCCCCTCTCCGGAAATTCCCGGTGTCTCGCCCGCGGAGTCGCCGGCCGAGAGCCCCGTGGAGGTTCCGCTGCCGCCGCCTTCGGAGCCGACCCCGACCGGCCCGGCCAACCCGACGGCCTGAACCGCCCTGGCGTGATGGCCCTGCGCCGGGTTAAGCCCCCGGCCATGGCCGCTCCCCCGCTTCTTACCCTCAAAGACATCGCGCTGACCTTCGGCGGCACTCCGCTGATCGAGTCAGCCGAACTCGCGATCTCGCCCGGCGAGCACGCCTGCCTCGTCGGGCGCAACGGCTCCGGCAAGTCGACGCTGATGAAGATCGCCGCCGGGCTCGTCGAGCCCGATCGGGGCGTACGCTTCCTGCAGCCCGGCACCACGTTGCGCTACCTCGCGCAGGAGCCGGATCTCGCGGGCTTCGATACGGTTCTCGCCTTCGTGGAGGCGGGCCTCGCCCCCGGCGACGATCCGTATCGTGCCCGCTATCTCGTCGAGAACCTCGGCCTGACCGGCGAGGAAGACCCGTCCCGGCTCTCCGGCGGCGAGTCGCGCCGCGCTGCGCTGGCCCAGGCGCTGGCGCCCGAGCCCGATATTCTACTCCTCGACGAGCCGACCAATCATCTCGACCTGCCTGTGATCGAATGGCTCGAGAATGAACTCGGCCGCACGCGCGCCGCTCTCGTGCTCATCAGCCACGACCGGCGCTTTTTGTCCGGCCTGACGCGCGCCACGATCTGGCTCGACCGCGGCGTGACGCGGCGGATCGAACAGGGTTTTTCCGCCTTCGAGGCCTGGCGCGACAACTTCTTTGAGGAGGAGGAGCGCGACCGGCACAAGCTCGAACGCAAGATCGCCGATGAAGAGCATTGGCTGCGCTACGGCGTCACCGCCCGGCGCAAGCGCAACGTGCGGCGGCTCGGCAACCTGCATTCCCTGCGCAAGGAGCGACGCGACGACCGCCGCCCGGTCGGCACCGCCACCATGACGTCGATGGAGGCCGAAGCCTCGGGCACGCTCGTAGTCGAGGCGAAGGGCATCTCGAAGAGGTACGGCGAGCGCACGATCGTCGACGATCTCTCGATCCGAGTGACGCGGGGCGACCGGCTCGGCATCGTCGGGGCCAACGGCGCCGGCAAGACCACGCTGATCAACCTGCTTACCGGCAAGCTCGCGCCGGATTCCGGCGTGGCGCGGCTCGGCACCAACCTGTCGATGATGCTCCTCGACCAGGCCCGCGCCGTGCTCGAACCGACGATGACCGTGACCGACGTGCTCACGGGGGGGCGCGGCGACAGCATCATGGTCGGCGGCCATAGCCGCCACGTCATCGGCTACCTCAAGGATTTTTTGTTCGCTCCCGAGCAGGCCCGTACGCCGGTTTCCGTGCTCTCCGGCGGCGAGCGCAACCGCCTGCTGATCGCCCGCGCCCTGGCGCAGCCCTCGAACCTCCTCGTGCTCGACGAGCCCACCAACGACCTCGACCTGGAGACCCTCGACCTGCTCCAGGAGATGCTCGACGACTATGCCGGCACCCTGATCCTGGTCAGCCACGACCGCGACTTCCTGGACCGCGTCGTCGGCAGCGTCCTCGTCTCCGAAGGGGAGGGCCGCTGGACCGAATATGCCGGCGGCTACAGCGACATGCTCACGCAGCGCGGCAAGGGCGTCGACGCCCGGACGGCGCAGCCCCGTGGCGGCGCCCGCGAGCGCACGGAGCTCCGGGGCGAACCCGCAGCCGGGTCGTCCCGCAAGAAGATGGGGTTCAAGGAGCAGCATGAGCTCAAGACGCTGCCCGTGCGAATGCGCGAACTGGAGACCGGCATCGCGCGCCTGAAGGCCGTACTCGACGATCCCAATCTCTACGCCCGCGATTTTGCACGATTTGAGAAGGCCTCGTCGATGCTCTCGGCAGCGCAGGCGGAACTGAGCGCGGCTGAGGATCGCTGGCTCGCGTTGGAGATGTTGCGCGAGTCGTAGGCCTCCAGAGGCGGAATTTGCACCTGCGGCAGCAGATGAGGCCGAATCGAAACCGGCTCTCAACGCGGCGACGTGACGGCGGCGTCTTGGCGTCGCTTACGGCAGGTCAGCTTCGGCTCACAGCCTGCGAGACCGTCATTGCTCGAAAGCACCTGCCGGTAGCGGGATTTGTTTTCCTGCGGGAACAAAGCGTTGCGAGCGGGCAACAGCTCTTGTGGAAGCAGATTTAGGACGGTTCGACGACATCGAAGTCGATTGCCCGTGCGGCCACGCTCGCCCATGGTGCCCCGGCGGCAGAGACAAAAGCCTCGCCGCTGGATTGGCCGATACCCCATCGGGGATGGCCAAACCAATAAAGGGAAAATGGACGAAGGATCGCGGGGCCTCGCTGGGGTGGCGCCGTGGACCGAAACAAGTCCGCTCCCAAGGGTCTCGAAACTTCGGAGGTTTCCACAATGAAGCTCATCAAGAGCCTTCTCCTGGGATCGGCGGCGGGGCTGACCGCGGTCGCAGGGGCACAGGCAGCCGATCTTCCGGTCAAGAAGGCCGCGCCGATCGAATACGTCCGCGTCTGCGGCGCCTACGGCGCAGGCTTCTTCTACATCCCGGGTACCGATACCTGCCTGCGCGTCTCCGGCCGCGCGCGGTTCGAGACGGGCTACATCAACAGCAACAGCCGCAACGTTCCCGGTGGTGGCGATCTTTCGGGCTTCACCGGCCTGATGCGCCTCAACGTCGATGCGCGCACGCAGACCGGCTACGGCACGCTCCGCGCCTTCCTGCGCCTCGACGCAGCCAGCCGTACCGGCAACACCAAGATTTCCTCGGGCACGATCGTCCGCGGCGCTCAGGCCTTCTCCGGCACCGGCCAGGATACGCTCGGCCGCGTCGAGAATTTCATCAACGTGGACAAGGCCTTCGTCCAGTTCGCAGGCCTGACGGCCGGTCGTGCGTCGTCGTTCTTCGACTTCTACGCACACGACTACGAAATCATCGGCACCTCCCTCGGCTCCGATCTCGCCTCGACGAACCTGCTCGCCTACACCAAGACCTTCGAGGGCGGCTTCTCCGCGACACTCTCGATGGAAGACCCGACCTTCCGCAAGAACCCGCTCTATTCCGACGCGGTCACGGCCGCCGGTGCAGGCGCCGGTGTCGCCGGAACCAACAACGTCTTCACCACCGCTCCGACGCCGATCATCCTGTCCCAGAACGCGAACGGAAACGCCACCAGCGTCGCCTTCGTCGACGCCGTGCAGCGCTCGCGCATGCCCGACTTCGTGGGCTCGCTTCGTTACGATGCTCCGTGGGGATCGGCTCAGCTCTCGGGCGCCGTCAAGGACGTCAACACGGGCGGGTTCATCGCCGGCTCGGCGATCACCGGCCCCCCTGGAGCGCCGATTGCGCTGGCTCCCAACGCGGCCGCAGCCTTGTTGGCAGCCCGTGGCGTCAGCAGCGGCGCACAGACCGAGTACGGCTGGGCGATCCAGGGCGGTTTGAAGTTCAACATGCCCTTCATCGCTCCGGGTGACGGCCTCTATCTGCAGGGTGCCTACGGCGAGGGTGCCTCGTTCTACACCGGCATCAACCGCTTCACGGCCGGGTACCTCAGCAACGCCGCCGTCTTCGCGGGCAACCCGTTCAACCAATACCTGTCCGACGCCATCGTGAACCCGCTGACGGGCAAGATCGAACTGTCGCAGAGCTTCACGGTCGTCGCCTCCTACCTGCATTACTGGTCGCCGGAATGGCGTTCCGCCTTCTACGGCAGCTATGGCCAGATGAACTTCAGCGAGCGGGCTCGCGCTGCGGTAGGCCTCGCCAACTTCGAGGTCGGCGCAGGAACCGCGGTCGCCCCGCCGTCACCCACGACGAACGGGGTCGGGTATGTCCTGAGCCCGTCCCTGCGCGACACCGCCCAGATCGTCACCGGCGCGAGCCTGATCTGGTCGCCGGTCAAGGATCTCGATATCGGCGTCGAGGGCCAGTACATCCGCACCAGCCTGGCGAACGGCCGGACCACGAACGCGGACAAGACCACCACGCTCGCCGGTCTGCCGCTCTATCCGAAGAGCAGCGAAGACACCTACCAAGCCCGCTTCCGCGTGCAGCGCGACTTCTAGTTCGCGCACACGTCTTCGCACCGAGCACCTCCGAGCCCCGACCTTCACCGGTCGGGGTCTTTTTATGCCGTGACGCCTCGGATGCGGGTCGGCCGCAGCCTTCATGATGCCGCGAAGCGGGCGGACATTGCGGGGATCGTCCTCACCGTGTCCGGCTCGACGGCGATCGAGGGTCCTCGAGGTCCGTGACGTCCCCAACTTCCTCATCCGCCTTCCGAAATCGCGTCGGATGGCTCGCCGGCCTGCCGGTGCTCGCGCTGCTCTGGGCAGCCGCGACCCTCGCCACCGCACCCATCGTCGCCGACGCGCTGCGGGTCGGCAGCGCCGCGATCGTGCGCGAGACGGGCAGGGGCGAGCCGGAGCCCTGGC
>NZ_VRVE01000038.1:0-36849 GCF_008040035.1 Methylobacterium sp. WL9 | reverse complement strand
GCCGCGCCCTCCCCCTGCACCCGCACCGGCCAGACCAGCACGGGTCGCGGGAAGCGGTCCTGCAGGCGGTGCAGGATGTCGCGGATGACCGCGCCGGTCGGCGAGGTCACCACGCCGATGACGCGCGGCAGGTAGGGGATCGGCCGCTTGCGCTCGGGGGCGAACAGGCCTTCGGCGGCCAGCAGCTTCTTGCGCTCCTCCAGCAGCGCCATCCAGGCGCCGATGCCGGCCGGCTCCATCGAGTCGACCACGATCTGGTACGAGGATTTCCCGGCAAAGGTCGTGATCTTGCCGGTGACGAGGACTTCGAGCCCCTCTTTCGGCTTCTGCCGCAGGCGGCCGAGCACGCCCTTCCAGACGACGGCGTCGATCTTGGCCGTGCCGTCCTTCAGCGAGAAGTAGGCGTGGCCGGAGCCGTGCGGCCCGCGATAGCCCGAGATCTCGCCGCGTAACCGGACATGACCGAAAGCGTCCTCGAGCGTCCGCTTCAGAGCGGATGCGAGATCGCCTACCGACCATTCGGGGGCGTTGCCAACGAGATGCGAGGACGGCGGCGTGTCCGTGCCGAGCGGAGGCGTCGCTTGTGGAGGGGGAACGAGAGGCATGCCGAGACGCTAAGGCGAAGCCGCGGCAATCGCAATTTCGGTACGGCTAGAACAGCCCGGCAAATGCCAACACGGCCGTCAAGGTTGGAACGACCGCGATGCCGACGGCCCAGTGCCAGGCATGAGCGCCGCGGGGACGGCGGTTGTCGTTGGCGGCATGGGGAGCGCTGCGACGGGCCACGATGTAGTGCGAAAGACGCACCTTTTCCGGCTGCGGGACAGCGTCCTGGGGCGGGACATGGATGCGGCAGATCGGCATGGCTCCAGACAACGCCGATGCGGGCATCGCCGTTCCGCTCGCACGCAGAGATCGTGGGGTCATGATGCCGCCGGCCTGAGGCACGGTGCGGTCGAAACGTTTTGCGGGGGCGGCGAGGTCGCGCATGACGTCTTCCTCAATGACCGAGAGCGACTGCGAGCGTCGGCCAGCTCAGTGCGAGGCCGGCGACGGCGAGGCTGGCGGCGAAGACGAAACGGTGCATGGTCGATGGCTCCCTGCGGCTCACCGATGACGCGCATGGGGCGGCCGGGTTCCCTCCCCTCTCGACGTCCATGCGAAGGCTGGCGGCCCGACAGACGCACCCGAACTCACGCCGGGCAGGTGAAGAACATTGCGTAGGCATCGTCGCTGACGCGGGCTAGCGCCTCGCGGCAGGCGGCGAAGCCCGGATGGCCGGGCGCGATCCGGCCGTAGGCGTCGGCTCCGGCCGGGACGCCGCGTTCCGGGATCAGCGCCAGCGGGCAGGCCGCCGGGGTCAGGTGCGAGCCGCGGCCGGAATGCAGGGTCGTCAGGATGCCGTACATCTCGCCCCGGATCGTCGGGCGGCAGAGCATGGCGATGCGGTGCTGGCCCTGCCAGTTGGTGACGAGATAGATCTGGCCCGACAGGTTCGGCACCGAGACGAAGCCTGACTGTGCGAACGGCGCATCGAGCCGCTCGGCCTCGCGGAAGGCGAGCCGGCCGCTCTCCGGCTCCCAGGCGATCTCGGTGCGGTAGGCGAAGATCGCATCCGCCGCACCGAAGGACGGTCGCAGGGTAAGGTAGCGGCCCTCCAGCCAGGACACGCCTTCGCGGGAATAGGCGCCCAGCTCTTCCGGCGCATGACGCACCGTGTCCGAGGATTTTTCGTGTGGCGCGGCACCGCGCAGGCCGACGCCGAGCGCCTCTTCGAGCCGGATCGTGGTGGCCAGGGTGAAGGGGCGGCGGCCCGACAGCGCTTTCTCCAGGGTCGAGATGCTGATCCGCGCCTCGTCGGCCAGCATCTGCCGCGAGATTCGCCGTCGCGCCAGCGCCTCGCGCACGGCCTGGGCGATGGCCCGGCTCTGCGCCTCGGGCAGTTCGGTCTCCGCTGCTGACATGCGCCCCTTCCGGTCGGTGCGCACAGATCCGCACGAAACCGGACAGGATGGCAAGGCCGGCTCAGCTGCCGATGTCGCTGTCGGCCTCCACGATGAGGCGTAACGAGCCATGAGTGACCGCGTCGAGGGGCCAGCAGGTGGACAGCACCAGCCGTCGCCCTGGCGCCTCAGGATCGATCCCGGACGAATCCCACGCAGCGACCCTGCTGCCGGTTACGCGAAACGTCGCGGTTCGCCCGTCGGCTCGGGTGACGGCGATCGGGTCGCCGGGCTTGAGCCGGCCGAGGACGGCGAACTGCGTGTCGCGGTGCGCGGCGTAGACCGCCGTGCCGGGCTCGCCGGCCTGTGGGGTGCCCTCGACATGGCCGGGGCCGAAGGCGAGGGCCTGTCCGCTGCTGCCGGCGAGCGCGATGAAGCTACTGCCGTCGAGGGTGAGACGGGCGACCGGGACCGTGTCGGCCCAGGGCCAGGGGCGGATCGGCCGCCTGGTCGCCAGGGTCTCGGCGAATGCGCGTTCCAGCAGCACCTGCGCCAGGGCCGCCTTGGCCGGAATCCAGGCCGCTTGGGCCGTAAGGCCGAGGCCGGCCATGACGAGGAGGACGGCCGCAGCCGCCCTTCCCCTCGCTCGGATGCCGAGACCGCGCATCACGCGAACCGGCGGGCGCGGGCGACGAGCAGGCCGAGGCCGAGCAGCGTCAGCCCGAGCCAGAGCCGGATCTCGAAATCCGTCGCGGTCTGCGGCAGGCTGACCTGACGGATCGGCGCGGCCGCTTCGGCCCGGCGCTGGACCGGCGGCTTGGCGACCCCCTCCGGGCGCTCGCCGGCCGGCCCGAACACCGTCTCGAAGTCCCAGCCCGCGGGCAGGTTCAGCGGCAGTTCGGTCGCGGCGAGACGGGCCCCTGCCGGACGGCGCGGGGTGGCGTCGATGGCCACCAGGCTGGTGAGGCGCGTCATCAGCTTGTGCGCCAGGGCGAGCTTCAGGATCGCCGAATCCGCGGTGTCGGGCGTGAGCTTGCCAGTGATGCGCGCGGTCTCGGCGTCGCCGATCTTGGCGCGCGCCCAGGCCTTCGAGATGCCGGCGCCCTCGGGCGCAGTCGCGAGATCGAGACTCTGCCGCCAAGGCGTGTCGCCGATGCGTCCGCTGAGGGTCAGCGTGCCGCCGGCCTTGGCGAGTTTTGCCGAGAGCATCAGCGGCTCGCCGCGGTAGAGGTCGGGCAGCAGGTCGGGCGTCACGTCGGCGCCGTGCTCGGAAAAGGTCGCGACGAGGTCGGTGACGACCGGGCTTTCGAGCTTGGCGAACAGCGCGCGGGTGCGCTCGGCGACCTGATCGATGGTGCCGATGTTGGTGTAGCTGCCGCGCCCGAGTTCGGCGGCATGGGTCATCAGGTGGCCGTTCGGGGCCGAGCCGATGCCGACCATGAACAGCCGCGAGCGGCCACGCCCGGCGCTGATCGCAGAGAAGATCTGGTTCTCGTTGCCGATGGCGCCGTCGGTGAGGAAGACGATCTGGCGGACGCGGGTCCTCTCCTCCGGGGTCGGATCGGCGAGCGCAGCCTTGAGCGGGGCCAGCATCTCGGTGCCGCCGCTGGCCTCGATCCCCGCGACGAAGGCTTTTGCTTGCGCGAGGTGGCTCTCGTCGGCCGGCATCGCGCCGGCAAAAAGGCTCTGCATGGTATTGTCGAAGCGGATGACATCGAAACGGTCGCCCGCGTCGAGGCGATCCAAGGCCGCCAGAAGGCTGGCCTTGGCCTGCCGCATCGAGGCGCCGGCCATCGAGCCGGAATTGTCGATGACGAAGGTCACGTCGCGCGGGCGGCGGGGGCCGGGCTGGCCGACGGGCGGGGTCACGCTGGCGAGAACGTAGTCGTCCGCGCCGATATGCTCGCGGAACAGGCCGATGGCGGGCGTCTCGCTGGGGGCCGGCCGCCAGGTCAGCTCGAAATCGCTGTCGGCCGGGACGGGGCCGTCATCGAGGCTGATCCGGCGGGCATCCGGCCCGGTCTCCTCGATGCGGACCTTGTGGGTGTCGCTGCGCATCGCCCCGAGGGCGAAGCCCGCCTTGAGGGTGACGTGCAGCGTCACCGGATTGGTGGGAGCGTGCTTCGCGGGATCGAGCACGGGCGGGCCGATGCGGGCGCGGTCGGGCACCGGATCGCTGCCTGCTGCAGCCGAGCCTTCGCCGACGAGGTTCACGATCGGCGGCGCCGGGTTGTAGCGGGGCGCGACGACGAGGGGCACGCGGAGCGCGTAGGTGTCCCCCGAGTGGCGGATCGTCTGCTGGTATTCGATGCGCACCAGCACGGTCTCGCCGGGGCCGATATTGGCCACCGCGTTGGTGAAGACGTTGGGGCGCTCCTGCTCGGTGAGCGCCGCGGTCTTGCCCTCGCTCTTCGCTGCCTCGTAGTCGCGCCGGGCCTGGGCGCGCTCGCGGATGTCGGCGACGATGATGCGGTCGCCGACCACGAGCTTCATGGCATCGACCGCCGCATCCTCCGGCAGCGGATAGACGTAGGTGCCCTCGACCCATTCCGTGGTGGTGTTGCGGAAGGCCTGGGTGACGACGGCTCGCGCGGTCGGCCCGCTGACTTCAACGGTCACGTCGGTCATCAGGCGCGGCGCCTCGACCGGGGCGGCATCGGACGGTCCGCGCAGGACGAGTTCGCCGCTGCCGGGCGCGACCGGCGCGGCACGGGCCGTGCCGGGGCCGGCGAAGAGGGCGAGGAGGCCGATGAGCACTGGCGCGAACCGGGTTGCCCGCGGACGGGCTCCGATCGCGAGGGAGGGACTTTTGATGAGGAAAGGACTTGGGATCATGACGCATCTCCGGGTCGTCCGGCGTCGGGGCCGGTCGATCCGAAGGGTCTCGCAGGGCGCCCTGCCCCGCCACGGGCAAGGTCACGCTTGTTCGGCAGCCACCCGCACCGGCGCGGTCGGCGAAGGCGGATTCGTGCGGAGCGCGTGCGTGCCGGTGCGGTCGCATATGGGCGAAGGACGGATTGCCGCCGCATGGCCGAACCGCCATGGCCGGCGGTGTACTCTTTTCGTTCCAGGCGCTAGGGAAACGCCGAACGGTCTTGTCCAGTCCCGGCGGGACACGACATGGGTTTCGCGCGGCGTTTCGAGCGTCCGCATGCCGTCACGACCTCTCGCGAGACTGAGCCCTGCATGGCCAGAGCCACACAAGCCGCCAAGCCAGCCAAGACGTCGGCGCCCAAATCCGCCGGCAAGGCTGTGGCCAAGCCTGCGGGTAAAGCTTTGGCGAAGGCACCGTCGAAGCCGGTCGAGAAGTCCGATACCGAGCTCGACAGGTTCTTCGATCAGGCCGGCCCGGCCGCCCGCGATACCCGCGTCATCTCCGTGCGCGGCGCGCGGGAGCACAATCTCAAGAACGTCGACCTGACGATTCCGCGCGACCGTCTCGTGGTGTTCACGGGGCTCTCGGGTTCGGGCAAGTCGTCGCTCGCCTTCGACACGATCTACGCCGAGGGCCAGCGCCGCTACGTCGAGTCGCTCTCGGCCTATGCCCGCCAGTTCCTCGAGATGATGTCGAAGCCCGACGTCGACCAGATCGACGGGCTCTCTCCGGCGATCTCCATCGAACAGAAGACCACCTCGAAGAACCCGCGTTCGACGGTCGGTACCGTCACCGAGATCTACGACTACATGCGCCTGCTCTGGGCGCGCGTCGGCATCCCCTACTCGCCGGCCACCGGCCTGCCGATCGAGAGCCAGACCGTCAGCCAGATGGTCGACCGGGTGCTGGAGCTGCCGGAGAAGACCCGGCTCTACCTGCTCGCCCCCGTCGTGCGAGGCCGGAAAGGCGAGTACCGGAAAGAGATCGCCGAGTACCAGAAGAAGGGCTTCCAGCGCCTGCGCATCGACGGCGAGTACTACCCGATCGACGACGCGCCGAAGCTCGACAAGAAGCTCAAGCACGACATCGACGTTGTGGTCGACCGCATCGTGGTGCGCGACGACATCAAGGCGCGTCTGGCCGATTCCTTCGAGACGGCCCTCGAACTCGCCGACGGTATCGCGGACATCGAATTCGCGGAGACCGCCGAAGGCGAAACCCCCAAGAAAATAACGTTCTCGTCGCGGTTCGCTTGCCCCGTCTCGGGCTTCACCATCCCCGAGATCGAGCCCCGGCTCTTCTCCTTCAACAACCCGTTCGGAGCCTGCCCGACCTGCGGCGGCATCGGACACGAGATGCGGATCGATCCGGAACTCGTGATCTCCGACGAGGGGCTGACCCTGAAGCGCGGCGCGGTCGCGCCCTGGGCGAAGTCGACCTCGCCCTATTACGAGCAGACGCTCGAGGCGCTGGCCAAGCACTTCGAGTTCAAGACGACCGTGCCCTGGGCCGCGCTGCCGACGGAGGCGCGGATCGCGATCCTCTACGGCACGGCCAAGGAATCGGTGCGCTTCGCCTATAACGACGGGCTGCGCTCCTACTCGGTCAACAAGCCCTTCGAGGGCGTCATCCCGAACCTGGAGCGGCGCTATAAGGAGACCGAGAGCGACGCGTCCCGCGAGGAGATCGGCCGCTACATGAGCGCCACGCCCTGCGAGGCCTGCGACGGCAAGCGGCTGAAGCCGGAGGCGCTCGCGGTCAAGATCGACATGCAGGACATCGGTCAGGTCACCGGGCTTTCGGTGCGCGAGGCGCACCGCTGGTTCTCCGAGATCTCCGAGAAGCTGACGGCCAAGCAGAACGAGATCGCCGTCCGCATCCTCAAGGAGATCCGCGACCGGCTGACCTTCCTGGTCGATGTCGGGCTGGAATACCTGACTTTGGCGCGAGGCTCCGGCTCGCTGTCCGGCGGCGAGAGCCAGCGCATCAGGCTCGCGAGCCAGATCGGCTCGGGCCTGACTGGTGTGCTCTACGTGCTCGACGAGCCCTCGATCGGCCTGCACCAGCGCGACAACGAACGGCTGCTCGGGACGCTGAAGCGGCTGCGCGACCTCGGCAACTCGGTGATCGTCGTCGAGCATGACGAGGACGCGATCCTGCAGGCGGACTACGTGGTCGATGTCGGCCCCGGCGCCGGCATCCATGGTGGCCAGATCATCGCGCAGGGCACGCCCGCCGAGGTCCTGAAGAACCCGGCGTCGCTCACGGCGAAATACCTGACCGGCGAGATGTCGGTTCGTACGCCGACGGCGCGGCGCACGGCGAAGAAGGGCGCGCTCAAGCTCTTCGGCGCGCGCGGCAACAATCTGAAGGACGTCGACGTCGCGATTCCACTCGGCACCTTCACCTGCATCACCGGCGTCTCCGGCGGCGGCAAGTCCACCCTCGTCATCGACACCCTGTACAAGGCCGTCGCGAAGAAGCTGAACGGGGCGCTTGAACACCCGACGCCGTTCGACCGCCTCGAAGGCCTCGAGCATCTCGACAAGGTCATCGACATCGACCAGTCGCCGATCGGACGCACACCGCGCTCGAACCCGGCCACCTATACCGGCGCCTTCACGCCGATCCGCGACTGGTTCGCCGGGCTGCCCGAGGCCAAGGCGCGCGGTTACCAGCCGGGGCGCTTCTCCTTCAACGTGAAGGGCGGGCGCTGCGAGGCCTGCTCGGGCGACGGCGTCATCAAGATCGAGATGCACTTCCTGCCGGACGTCTACGTCACCTGCGACGTCTGCAAGGGCAAGCGCTACGACCGCGAGACGCTGGAGGTGAAGTATCGCGGCCGCTCCATCGCCGACGTGCTCGACATGACGGTCGAAGAAGCCGCCGAGCTGTTCAAGGCCGTCCCGACCATTCGCGAAAAGATGGAGACGCTGAAGCGCGTCGGACTCGACTACGTCCATGTCGGCCAGCAGGCGACGACGCTGTCCGGCGGCGAGGCGCAGCGGGTGAAGCTCTCGAAGGAGCTGTCGAAGCGGGCCACCGGCCGCACGCTCTACATCCTCGACGAGCCCACCACCGGCCTGCACTTCCACGACGTGGCGAAGCTCATGGAAGTGCTCCACGAGCTGGTCGACCAGGGCAACACTGTGGTGGTGATCGAGCACAACCTCGAGGTCATCAAGACCGCCGACTGGGTGATCGACATGGGTCCCGAGGGTGGCGACGGCGGCGGCATGGTCGTCGCCGAGGGCACGCCGGAGCAGATCGCGAAATCGACTGCGAGTCACACCGGGCGATTCCTGCGCGATGTTCTGGCGCGGCGGCCTGCGACGGCTCGGCCGGTGCCCGCTGGCGATGCCGCGACCCCGAAACGGCGTCAGGCTGCCGAATAGTTCGATGCGCCGGCGCGATTCGACTGGAGTCGGTCGCGGCAGCCGAACCGATTCTGCGGGTACAGCCTCGCGAGAGCCGGTCGCGTTGCCCCGATTCTCGGTTTCGTGGCCATGGCCACGTGTCCGGCCGAGCCGGCGCCCGATCCGCGGAAACGGCAGCTTGCGCAACCGTCCCTCCCTCGATGCCGGTTGCACCCGTATCGGTGTCTTACGGCAAAGCTTTGATCCCGATGCGCTATTTTGCCGAGCGCAGGCCTCCGAGGCGTCTGTTGCGCTGCAGTAAAGCTGCCAAAACGCTCTGTTGCCCCGCGGCAAAAATGCGGCTTTTGGGCAACGGTGGATCTGCAACTGCCCAGCGGAACGGCAAAGCTCTGTCCTTCCGGATCGGAGTGTAGAATAGTTCCCATCGTTGAGACATGAGGTGAGGCCGTAAGGGGGCGCTTGAGGCGACGGAACAGAACCCGCGAAGCAAAGCGAGGTACTGACCAAGTCGTGTTCAAGGCTACGGGGCGGACGCCTGAAATCCTTGGGAAGGAATGAGAAAATGATGAAGAACTGGCTTGCTGCAGGAGCCCTCGCGCTCACCGCCGGACTGACCGCTACCGCCGCCCAGGCCCAGACCACCACCGTTCCCGGTGAGCAGGTCGGTCTCGCCACCGGTGCGCCGCTCCCCGAGGGCGTCTACGCCCTGAACACCTTCGTCTACCGTTCGCCCGACGCGCCGGTCGTGAACAGCCCGGTCGACGTCGCCGTCAACGTGCCGGTCCTCGTCTGGGCCACCCCGTTCGTTCCGCTCGGCGGCCGCATCGAGCTCCTCGTCGCTCCCCCGACCGTCTTCGCCTTCGGCCGTAACGGCGGCCCGACCGGCATCAAGGATCTCTCGATCAGCGTCGGCACCTTCGTCGGCGGCATCTGGGCCTTCGATCTCGGCGGCAACTTCGGCGTGTCGGTCCTCGGCGGTGTCTACCTCAACGACCTGAACGGCGATCGCGGCGTCCTCGTCCAGAACAACGGCGCCTTCGTCGGCGCTCCGGTGCTCTCGCAGCTCGCTTCCAACACCTACCGCGCCGGCATCGCTGCTTCGTACACCGGCGATGGCTACAACCTCACCGCCAACCTGACCGGCAACTTCTACGACTCGCCCGGCCGCTTTGACGGAGCGAACGTCGCCGGCTTCGGCAACACCCGCGGTCCGTTCGTGATCTCGGACTCGCTGAACCTCGACCTGACCGCCACGAAGAAGTTCGACCTCTTCAACGAAGGCAAGCCCAAGTTCGAGTTCGGCGCCATCGGCTACGGCACCGTCAACGTCGGCAACGCCGCCAGCATCGTCGGTCGCCAGGGTCGCTTCGCCCTCGGTGGTCTCGTTGGCTACGACTTCGGCCTCTTCACCGCCCAGGCCTACGTCGCTCGCGACGTCGTGACCCAGGCCCGCTTCGTCGATGCCACCGGCCGCAGCCGCGACATCGAGAACACCGAAGGCTGGGTCCGCATCATCGTCCCGCTGTACAGCCCGGCTCCGGCTCCGGCCCCGGCCCCGATCGTCCGCAAGTATTGATCCGAACCGGGACGCCCCCTGGGCGTCCCGACTCGGCAACGAGGACAAGCCGTTCGATCCCTCGGGGTCGGACGGCTTTTCTTTGCGCGCAGTCCGGCCCCGGTGGTGCGGCGAAGACTATTTTCTCGGACGCGATGGGATCGCGCGAAACTTTAGGCCTCCTGCGCCCGTAACGACGCCTGAACCCCGGACAACCGGGCGTCGAACAGGAGGACTACCCATGATCCGTGCACCCCAGCGCATCGCCGCCATCGCACTCTCGCTCGCCCTCGGCGCTGCCATGCCCGTCGCCGCCTTCGCCAAGAACCCGATGGTCGGCGGCGCGCCGATGTACGCCTCGAAGACCATCGTCGAGAACGCGGTGAACTCGAAGGATCACACCACGCTCGTCGCCGCCGTGAAGGCCGCCGGCCTCGTCGACACGCTGTCCGGCCCCGGCCCGTTCACGGTGTTCGCACCGACCAACGCCGCCTTCGCCAAGCTGCCGGCCGGCACCGTCGAGACCCTGGTGAAGCCCGAGAACAAGGCCACCCTCACTGCGATCCTGACCTATCACGTCGTTCCCGGCACCCTGACCGCCAAGGACCTGGCGGCGGTGGCCAAGGAAGGCGGCGGACAGGGCACGATCAAGACCGTGCAGGGCGAGCCGCTCACCGTGCAGACCAAGGGCAAGAAGGTCTTCGTGACCGACGCCAAGGGCAACACCGCCACCGTCACCATCGCCAACGTGATGCAGTCGAACGGCGTCATCCACGTCATCAACGGCGTCCTGCAGCCCTGATCCGAACCGGATCGCAGCACGACGAAAACCGCCCCGGCTCGCGAGAGCCGGGGTTTCCTTTTGCGGATTTGGTCGGATGCCTGGGAACTCGTCCCAGGACGGCTAAAGCGACGGCGAACCCTGATACCAGGGCGCAGCACAAGCGCCGCGAAGCTTCGCTGCTACAGGCGCCCGTGAAGGGGCTTCGCAACAGGTCCGACCGCTCGGCGAAGAAATCAGTCGCGGATCAACTTGCCGGTATAGACGACCTGCCCGGTCGGCTGGCCGGTGGGGGAGCCACCCTGCGGCTCGACCGAAACCGCGATGAGGCCGTCGCTGCCGGCGCCGGCCGGGAGCGCGATCCGGCTCGCGCCCGTGCCGACGAGGCCGAGCGTCTTCGGGGTCTTGTCCGCGCCGATGAACCAGAGCTCGAGGCTGCGGCCGTCCGGCGCCTTCGCGGCCACCGGGCGCACCTGCGCCGTGCCGGTGCTCGTGTCGACGCTGACGATCAGCGCCGGCAGGTCGCCGGCACTGGTGACGACGGCGACGTAGCGGCCGGCGGAATCGGGCGCCGGCATGCGCGGCCCCACCGCGACGAACAGAGCGAGCCCGGCCGCGATCAGCCCGGCGCCGGCCGAGGCCAAGCGCCAGCGCCGGACCTGGCCCGACAACGCGGCGATGCGGTTGTCGTTGGCCGGCCTTGCGATCGCCGACGGTCCCGGCAAGGCCTGGACGATCGCGCCCCAGAGGCGCGGCGGCGGGTTCTCCTCCGGGACGGCGAGGCTCAGCGGCGCGAGCCGGCGCTCCCAGTCTCGCACGTAGGCCTCTGTGACCGGGTCCGTCCGGATCTCGGCTTCCACCACCGCGCGCTCATCGGCGGGCAGGGTGCCGATCACGTACTCGGCAGCACGAAAGTCGCGGTCGGTATCGAACGGGCCGGCGCTCATCGGGCGCCCTCCAGGCAGCCCTTGAGGGAGGCGAGCGTGCGATGCAGCCAGGTCTTGATGGTGTTGACCGGCTTGTCGTGGCGGCGCGCCAACTCCTCGCGCGACCAGCCCTCGCAATAGGCCAGCATCACGCACTCGGCCTGGGTCGCGTCGAGGCGGCCGAGGCAGACCCGCAATGCGTCGCGGTCGAGCAGCGCCCCTTCGCTGGAGCGAGGGTCGGCCAGCCGCTCCAACCAATCCTCGCCGTCCTCGTGCACGGGACCCTGTACCTCACTCTTGCGCCGGACACCGTCGATCGCGCGGTTGCGTGCGATGGCACAGAGCCACGGCAGCGGCCGTCCGTTCTCCGGGGCATAGGAGCCTGCCGCCTGCCAGACCTTCAGGTAGACGTCCTGAAGCACGTCCTCGGCTAAGCTCCTGTCGCGTTGGATACGGAGGACGATGCCGAATAGTTTCGGAGCGGTGAGATCATACAGCGCCCGGAGTGCGGATTGGTCCCCGGCGGCAATCTCGCGCAGGAGCCGCTGCAATGTCGGATCGTCACGCAAGGGTCTTCACCTGTTCGTCGCGTGACATGGCGTGTGCCGGATCCTGCCCTGCCGTTCGCTAAGCGGAACGTTGGAAACATCTTTACCCGAGACCGCGGCAGCGCGCCACGGGGCGACGGTGCGAACGAACCGGGACGGTTCGGCGACCGGATCGTGACGGGGCGGGTGTCGGAACCGGCCTCCCGACCCTATTCTCTCCAAGCTATCTGCCGACCTCACCGGAGGGAGGCCCAGGTCCGTTCCCCATGGCCGTCCGCGGCGCTTCCAGGATTCCCGCCTCCGTGCAGCCCAAGCCCGCCGATTACAGCTACGACCTCGACCGGGCCCTCGCCTCGGTCGTGTCCCTGTCGAGCCGCATACCGTCCGAGGCCTTCACGGCCGAGACGCTCGGCACCGAGCGGGCCGGCAACGGTGTGGTCATCGGCGAAGACGGGCTGGTGCTCACCGTCGGCTACCTGATCACGGAGGCTGAATCCGTCTGGCTCACCACCCATGACGGCCGCTCGCTGCCGGCGCATGTCGTCGGCTACGATGCGGCCACCGGTTTCGGTCTGGTGCAGGCCCTCGGCCGGCTCGACCTGCCGGCCCTCAAGATCGGTCATTCGGAGGCGCTGAAGGTCGGCGACAAGGCCGTGGTCGCCGGTGCGGGCGGACGCGGGCACAGCGTCGCGGTCGAACTCGTCGCGCGCCAGGAATTCGCCGGCTACTGGGAATACCTGCTGGACGAGGCGCTGTTCACGTCGCCCGCCCATCCGCATTGGGGCGGCACGGCGCTGATCGGCCCGGACGGCGACCTCCTCGGCATCGGGTCGCTGCAGTTGCAGCAGGGCGGCTCGGGCAAGGCGCAGGCGATCAACATGGTCGTGCCGATCGACCTGTTGCCGCCGATTCTCGACGAGCTGCGCCTGCAGGGGCGCACCAGCGGACCGCCCCGGCCCTGGCTCGGCCTCTACGCTACCGAGACCGAGGACGGCGTCGTGGTGATGGGGCTGGCCGACGACGGCCCGGCCCAGGCCGCGGACCTTCGCCCCGGCGACATCCTCTCGGCCGTGGCCGGTGAGCCCGTCGCCGACCTTGCCGGTTTCCTGCGGCAGGTCTGGGCGCTCGGCGAGGCGGGAGCGCGCGTGCCGCTGAGCGTGCGGCGGGACGGCACCGACATCGCGCTCTCCGTGATGTCGGGCGACCGCGAGCGCTACCTCGTGCGGCCCAAGCTGCACTGATTTCTTTGCGGTTTTGAAGGGACATTGCGGGCGTCCGTGCGGCCGACCGAACCGCGAGGCGTTGATCCTCCGGGGCGCGATCCGCTATTCCGGCGCATGACCGGATCGAACCCCATTCATATCATCGGCGGCGGCCTCGCAGGCTCCGAAGCCGCTTGGCAGATCGCCGAGGTCGGCCACCGCGCCGTGCTGCACGAAATGCGGCCCGTGCGCCGCACCGATGCGCATCATTCGCAGGATCTGGCCGAGCTCGTCTGCTCGAATTCCTTCCGCTCCGACGACGCCAACGGCAACGCCGTCGGCCTGCTGCACCAAGAGATGCGCAGCCTCGGTTCGCTGATCCTGCGGGCGGCCGACGCGCATCAGGTGCCGGCCGGCGGTGCGCTCGCCGTCGACCGCGACGGCTTCGCCGCCGCCGTCACCGCCGCGCTCGAAGCGCACCCCAACGTCACGGTCTGTCGCGAAGAGATCGACGGCCTGCCGCCGGCCGATTGGGATCAGGTGATCGTCGCCACCGGTCCCCTCACCTCTCCGGCGCTGGCCGAGGCCATCGCCGGGCTGACCGGCGCGGAATCCCTCGCCTTCTTCGACGCCATCGCGCCGATCGTGCATCGCGACTCGATCGACATGGGCAAGGCGTGGTTCCAGTCGCGCTACGACAAGGCCGGGCCGGGCGGCACCGGGGCCGACTACCTCAACTGCCCGATGGACCGGGAGCAGTACGACGCCTTCATCCAGGCGCTGATCGCCGGCGAGAAGACCAGCTTCAAGGAGTGGGAGGCCTCGACCCCCTATTTCGACGGTTGCCTGCCGATCGAGGTCATGGCCGAGCGCGGACCCGAGACCCTGCGCCACGGCCCGATGAAGCCGGTGGGGCTGACCAACCCGCACGATCCGACGGTGAAGGCCTGCGCCATCGTCCAGCTGCGCCAGGACAACGCACTCGGCACGCTGTTCAACATGGTGGGCTTCCAGACGAAGCTGAAGCATGCCGAGCAGGTGCGCGTCTTCCGCACGATTCCGGGCTTGGAGAACGCCGAGTTCGCCCGCCTCGGCGGGCTCCACCGCAACACCTATCTCGACAGCCCGCGCCTCCTCGACGCGACTCTGCGCCTGAAGGCCGAGCCGCGCCTGCGCTTCGCCGGGCAGATCACCGGCTGCGAGGGCTATGTCGAGAGCGCTGCGATCGGCCTGATGGCCGGGCGCTATGCCGTGGCCGAGCGCGAGGGCCGTACGTTGGCGCCGCTGCCGCAGACCACGGCGCTCGGCTCCCTCATCGCCCACATCACCGGGGGGCACCTTGCGGCCGAGGAAGAAGCCGGCAAGCCGCGGTCGTTCCAGCCGATGAACGTGAATTTCGGGCTGTTCACGCCGCTCGACCGGATACCGCGCAACGAGACCGGCAAGCGCCTGCGCGGACCGGAGAAGGCGGCGCTGAAGAAGCGCGCGCTGACCGATCGGGCGCGGGCGGATCTGGCGGCTTGGATGTCGGGGGAGGTTTTGCCGAGCGCTGCGGAGTAATCGCGACGGTGGTTATCGCGCTCGTGCGCCGTCCGGTCTTGCGGTGCCGCCCGATCCGGCCGAATGGCCCTGCGGCGCATCCCTCACGTCCCACACCATGAGCTTGCGGCCCGGCCGCTGGCCGCCGTCGCCGGTGGGGCGGAAGCCGAGGCCGTGCAGCATGTTCCAGGAGGCGACGTTCTCCGGCCGGCATTCGGCGACGACCGCGCGGCGGGGATAGGCCCCGGCCAGCGCCCGCACCACGGCGCCGACGCCCTCCGCGCCGTAGCCGCGACCGCGGGCCGACCCGCCGATCCAGTAGCCGATCTCGATCGCCTCCAGCGCCCGCAGATGCGCGCCGACGATGCCGACCAGGCTGCGGTCCTCGCGCTCGTGCAGGCCGAGGAAGACGTCGCGGCCGGTGTCGGCCGCGCGGATCAGCCCGCGGGCATCCTCGATCCCGACGCGTTCGGGCAGGAAGTCGACCGCGCCGGTGATCGCCGGATCGTCGGTCAGGCGGCGGACCTCCTCGGCCATGTCCGCGTGCAGCGGTGCGATGCGCAGGCGATCGGTGTCGATCGCCGGCAGGGCGAGGCGTTCCCAGCGGGTGCCGCGCCTGATGCGAGTGAGAATGCCCATGGTCTCGAGATGGGGGCGCCGGAGCGCGGGGAAAGGGACGGGCGCGAGGCCCGATGATGGGACAGACGAAAAGGCCGCCCCGGATCATCCGGGACGGCCTGCGTTTCCGCCATGGCAGCCGGTCAGTGCGCCGGAGCCGCCATGGTCGGCGGGTGGATCACCATCTCGGTGAACGGATAGACATAGGCCTGGAGCATCACGAGGCAGCCGACGAGGCAGGCCAGGGCGATCGAGTGCCAGAACACGAAGCGCAGGATCTTGCCCTCCTGGCCGAAATAGCCGGTGGCGGTCGAGGCGACGACGATCGACTGGGCGTCGATCATCTTGCCCATTACGCCGCCGGACGAGTTCGCCGAGGCCATCAGGATCCCTGAGAGCCCGAGCTGTTCCGAGGTGATCCGCTGCAAGCCGCCGAAAAGCACGTTCGAGGCCGTGTCCGACCCGGTCAGCGCGACGCCGAGCCAGCCGAGCAGCGTGCCGAAGAACGGGTAGAGGATGCCGGTTCCGGCGAAGGCAAGTCCGAGCGTGGCGTCGACGCCGGCGTAGCGGGTGAGCACGCCCAGCGCGAGCATCGCTGCGATGGTGATGAGCGAATAGCGCAGCACCCAGATCGTCTCGACGTAGGCGGTGACCAGGCGCTTGGGCGAGAAGCGCATGATGAAGCCGGAGAGGATCGCGGCGATGAAAACGCCGGTGCCCGTGTAGGACATGTAGCTGAACTTGAAGATGGCCGGTTCCGCCTTCGGCGCGGCTTCGACGGGCGGAACCTTCATGATCATCTTGTGAAGGCCGGGCACTTCGTAGTTCCAGATGAAGATCGGATCGACGATGTCCTTGAAGAACTTCGTGCCCCAGATCGCCACGACCACCGAGAGGATGATCCACGGCACCCAGCTCCAGGCGATCTCGCTGGAGGTCGCGGTGCGCTCGGGCGCGGTGGAACGAGGAAACTCGCCGGGGGTGCCGGCGGCGGCCGCGCGGCCGCCGTTGACGTAGCCGACGGAAGGGTCGTTGCCGCGGAGCGCCGGGGAGGTCCAGATCTCGGCGGGCTGCCAGACCTTCAGGAACAGCACCAGCGCCGCCATCGAGACGAGCGAGGCGCCGATGTCGACGATCCAGGGGTTCACGTAGTTCGAGATCAGGAACTGCGCGGTGGCGAAGGAGGCGCCGCAGACCAGGATCGGCGGCCAGATCCTGATCATGCCGCGGAAGCCCGCGAACACCCAGATCAGCCAGAACGGTACGATCAGCGAGAAGAACGGCAGCTGCCGGCCGATCATCGCGCCGAGCACGTAGGGGTCGTAGTTGGTGACCGAGGCGAGGCCCTGGATCGGAGCGCCGAGGGCGCCGTAGGCCACCGGTGCGGTGTTGGCGATGAGCGACAGTCCCGAGGCCGCGAGCGGCGAGAAGCCGAGGCCGATCAGGATCGCGCCCGTCACCGCCACCGGGGTGCCGAACCCGCCCGCGCCCTCGAAGAAGGCGCCGAAAGCGAAGGCCACCAGCAGGAGCTGGATACGCCGGTCGGCCGTGATGCCGGCCACCGATTGTTGGAGGACGCCGAACCAGCCCTTCTCCACCGTCAGCCGGTAGAGGAAGATCACGTTGAGGATGATCCAGCCGATCGGGAAGAAGCCGGTGACCATGCCGAGCACGGCGGCGCGCCAGGCGAGATCGCCGGGCATGCCGAACAGGAACACCGCCACGGCAAGCGCCAGCAGCAGCGAGAGCACGGCCGCGATATGCGCCTTGACCTTGCCGCTGGCGATCATGCCGAGCAGCGCGATCACCGGCAGCGAGGCGGCCAGCGTCGAAAGCCACGCATTCCCGAAGGGATCGTAGACCTGATTCCAGGTTTGCATGGGGCCGTGCTCCTCCGACGGCGCGGTCTTGTAGCCGGCCTGGGAGTATCGCTAGCAGAGCGCGGGAAG
This sequence comes from Methylobacterium sp. WL9, assembly GCF_008040035.1. NCBI lineage: Bacteria > Pseudomonadati > Pseudomonadota > Alphaproteobacteria > Hyphomicrobiales > Methylobacteriaceae > Methylobacterium > Methylobacterium sp. WL9. Next base: position 19,536 of record NZ_VRVE01000038.1, on the reverse strand, counting down.
CCGCTCAACGACGCTTAATGATGTATTCAGAGGGTGTTGCGCCTGCGCGTCGCGTCGCCGGGCGAAGCGCCTCGGCGTCACCCTCTCTTGGCCGCCCGCCAAAGCCGCCAGAGCCTGCGCCAGCGCGGCATCTCGATCGTCGTGTTGAGCGGGTCGTAACTCGCCCGCTCCATGGCCGAGAGATAACCCTCGACGAGGGCGACCGGCAGGAAGGCCGGCCGGGCGGCGGGCGCGATGGTGGCGCGGGCCGATTCGCAGGCCTTGAGGTGGCGGCGGGCGAGCGCGCGCAGTTCGGCGCAGGCCCGCACGAGCCCGGGGCCGCCGCGGCCCGATACGATGTCCTCGCGGGTGACGCCGTTCTCGCGCAGCAGGTCCGCCGGCAGGTAGACCTGTCCGTTGCGGGCGTGCCAGGGCAGCGCCCGCAGCAGCCCGGTGACGCCGTAGGCGACGCCGGCATGGCCTGCGGCGGCCGCGCCTCCCGGCTCGGCGCCGTCGGCGAGGACGAGGCCGCCGAGGCGGATCAGGGCGGAGGCGGTCTCGCCGCAATAGCCTTCGAGATCGTTCACCCGGGGCATCGGGTCGTCGTAGAGATCGAACACCCGCGCATCGATCAGGTCGACGAAGGGCTGCCGGCCGAGCCGGCGCTTGACGATGGCGTCGTCGAGGGCGGCCGCGACGGGATTGGCCTTCACGTCCCCCCTCGCCTCGCCCTGGAGGGCTTCGCGCCACCATTGCAGGCGGATCTCGCCGGCCATGGGGTTCGACGCCGCGTCGCGCACGCGAGCGACGGTGAGGCTGAAAGCGCCGAGGGCGAAGAGATGGGGCCGGAAGGCGGCGGGTGCGAACAAGGTGGCGAAGTAGCGGTCGGGGTCACCCTCGCGGACCAGCTGCTCGCAATGACGGAAGGCGAAGGCGAGACCTTCGTCGGGGACGGCGACGCTGGTCTCGGTTTTGGTCACGCGGTCCTCGTCATGCGACCGCAATCAACGCGGCGGCGACCTTGCGGTTCTCGGCCAGCAGAATGTTGTAGGTCCGCGCGGCGGCGCCCGTCTGCATCACGTCGAGGCCGATGCCGCTGTCCTTGAGGCGGCGGCGGAGCGCCTCCGGTAGCGGCACGATGTCGAGCCCGGTGCCGACGAGCAGGAGTTCGATGCGCTCGCTCTCGGCGATCACCGGCCGGAGGCCGGCGAGATCGATGCCTGTCGCCTCCGTCGCGGCCCAGGCCCGGATTCCGGAGGGCAGCATCAGCACCGAACCGCGATGCGACATGTCGGCGAAGCGGAAGCCGCCGTTGCCGTAGGCGTCGATGCCGTAGCGGCCGGGAACGAAACCCGATGGAATCGTATCGTGCTGGCGCCCGTCCATGCCGCTCCTACTCGGCGGCCTGCGGTAGGCCGCTCTCGCGCTGGGCGGATTTCACGCCCGACAGCATCAGGCCGATATAGATCAGCGCGGGCGTCGAGACGAAGATCGCGGAATAGGTGCAGATCACTACGCCCGCCAGCATCACGGTCGCGAAGCCATGGATCGCCTCGCCGCCGAACAGCACCAGCGAGAGCAACGCCAGCGAGGATGAGATCGAGGTCATCACGGTGCGCGACATGGTCGAGTTGATCGAGAGGTTCAGCAACTCGACGGTCGGGATCGTCTTGTAGCGGCGCATCAGCTCGCGGGTCCGGTCGAACACCACGACGGTCTCGTTCAGCGAGTAGCCGACGATGGTCAGGATCGCCGCGATCGAGGTCATGTTGAACTCGATGCGGGTGATGATGAAGATGCCCACCGTCAGCACGATGTCGTGCAGGGTGCCGACGATGGCGCCGAGCGCCAGCTCGCGCTCGAACCGGAACCAGAGGTAGAGCAGCACCGCGACGACGGAGAGGACGACGCCGATCGTGCCCGATTGCACCAGCTCGCCCGAGACGCGGGGGCCGACGGTCTCGGTTCGGCGGAAATCGTAACCCGCGTCGAAGGCGGCGTGCGCCTTCTGCATCACGGCGGTCTGACCCTGCTCGCCGGCCTGGAGCGGGAGCCGTACGAGCACGTTGCCCTGCCCGCTGAGCTCCTGAACCTCGGCCTCGCCGAAGCCGAAGCCGTTGGCGGTGTGACGGATCTCGGCGACGTTCGCCTCGCCGGATTTGGCCTGCAGCTCGACGAGCGTGCCGCCCTTGAAATCGATGCCGAAGTTCAGGCCGACCGTGAGGAACAGCACGACGGTCGCGATCGACAGCACGGCCGAGAGCGGAAAGGTCAGCCGGCGGAATCGCATGAAGTCGAAATGCGATTCATCGGGCCAGAGTCGGAGCAGGCGCATGGTCTGTCTCGGTGCAGCGTGCGTGTCGGGACGGCGCGCCGTCCCGTGGATTCTTTGCGACTTCAGCGGGCCTTCCGGAAGGGCGATGCCTTCGGAACGGCCGGGTCTTCCAGAACGGCAAGGTCTTCTAGAACGGCAAGGTTTTGGGCCGCGCGTATTTGTACCACAGCGCGATCATCATCCGGGTGAGCGTCACCGCCGTGATCACGGTTGTGAGGATGCCGAGGATGAACACGACCGCAAAACCCTTCACCGGGCCGGAGCCCATGAAGAACAGGATCAGCGCGGCGATCGCCATGGTGGAGTTCGAATCGATGATGGTGGCGAAGGCCTTGTCGAAGCCGGCCTGCAGGGCCGAGACGAGCGAACGCCCGGCCCGCTGCTCTTCGCGCATGCGCTCGTAGATCAGCACGTTCGAATCGACCGCTGTCCCAATGGTGAGCACGATGCCGGCGATGCCGGGCAGCGTCATCGTCGCCTCCAGCACCGACATCAGGCCGAGGATCAGGCCGACGTGGACGGCGAGCGCGATGTTCGCGAAGAAGCCGAAGGTGCCGTAGGTCGCGAACATGAAGATCACGACGAAGATCGCGGCGAACAGCGTGGCGTGCTTGCCGGCCTCGATCGAGTCCTTGCCGAGGCCGGGGCCGACGACGCGGCGCTCGACCACGGTGAACTTCGCGGGCAGCGCGCCGGCGCGCAGAAGTACGGAGAGGTCGTTCGCCTGCTGTACGGTGAAGTTGCCGGTGATCTGGCCCGAGCCGCCGGTGATCGCGGTGCGGATCACGGGTGCCGAGACCACCTCGTTGTCGAGCACGATCGCCATGCGGCGGCCGACATTCTCCGAGGTGGCCTGACCGAAGCGCTGGGCGCCGCGCAAGTTGAACTTGAAGCTCACCATCGGCTCGTGCGTCTGGGTGTCGAAGGCGGGCTGCGCGTCGGTCAGCTCGCCGCCATCGGCCATGACGCGGCGCTCGACGGGGACCTTGGCGCCCTTCTCGTCCTTGGACGGCAGCATGTCGACGTCGCCCGAAGGGCTGTCCGCCAGCATGCGGAATTCGAGCTTGGCAGTGGACCCGAGGAGCTTTTCGAGGCGCTCCGGGTTCTGCTCGCCTGGGACCTGCACCAGGATGCGGTCGGCGCCCTGCTGCTGGATCGAGGGTTCGAGCGTGCCCGTCGAGTCGAGGCGGCGGCGGATGACCTCGATGCCCTGGCTCACGGCCCGGCGGGTGCGATCGATGATGCCGGCATCGGTGAAGGTAAGCGAGATCAGGCCGTCGGGCTGCTCGTTCACGTCGAGGGTGCCGGTGCCGGCCGAGGCGATGCTCTGGATCGGCTGCGAGAGCTCGCGCAGCTTCGGCATGATCTTGGCGCGGCCGGCCGCGTCGGCGATGCGGACCTGGACGCCGCGCTTCAGCGTCTGGATGCCGCCGTCGGCGCGGACCTGCTCCTGCTGCAGCGCCCGGCGCACGTCGTCGCGCAGGCCCTTCACCATCGAGCCGGTCAGCTCGTTCTGGTCGACCTCCAGCAGCAGCTGCGAGCCGCCCTGCAGGTCGAGGCCGAGTACGATCGCGCGCTGGGGGATGATCCAGTGCGGCACGAAGCTCGGCAGCGCGGCCATGAAGCCCTTGCGCTGCTCGGGGGAGAAGAAGCTCGGGATCGCGAGGCTGAGCCCCACGAGGATGACGGCGAGCGTCCCGATGATCTTGGACTTCGAAAAGCGCAGCATCCGCCGGTTCCGACTCTTCTTCTTGTCAGGGATGAAGGGCTCGAGACCCCCCTCCCGCCGCGCCGCCTCAGGCTGCCTTGACCGGGGCGCCCTTGACCCGGACCTCGGAGATCATGGTGCGCACGATCTTCACGCGGACGTTCGGGGCGATCTCGACTTCGACCTCCGCGGCGTCGTCGGTCACCTTGGTGACGCGGCCGACGAGTCCGCCCGTGGTGACGATGGTGTCCTCGCGGCGCAGGGCCTTCACCATGGACTGGTGATCCTTGAGCCGGCGCTGCTGCGGCCGCAGGATCAGGAAGTACATGATCACGAAGATCAGGGCGAAGGGCACCAGCTGCAGGGCGATCTCGCTGCCGCTGGAGGCGGCGCCGGCTCCTTGCGCGAAGGCGGGGGTGATCAGCACGGAAACTCCTGATGGTGCGACGGCCCGCACCGCGGCGTATCCGGGTGATGGATTGGGTTCGGGCCTGTCGAAAAGCGCGCGGACTATAGCCACGGGCGACCCGAAAGCAACGGCGCCGATCGCGGTTGCGTCGCCGCCGCGACGGCGATGGCCCGAGATCGGCCGCTCCACTCTATTGCCGCACTGCAGCAAGACTGCCCGAAAGAACGCCATGCTCAAAGCGTGGGCTTCGGAGAAACCTTAAGGTTACGTTCATGGAAAGGACCAGCATAGTATTCTCCCGGTCTCGACGATGCCCATGTCGGGCCGCAATGATGCCCAACCCTCGTCGCGGTCACTGGCGACATCTGCACGCGAAGGCCGATCAACGGCCCGGACAACACGGGACAGGACCCAGGAACGATGTACGCCTCCAATCGGAGCCAGGATGCCGTCGGCCAGTCGGGCTCGCGCGGTACGGACGACAGCCGGGGCCGCGAGAGCTTTCGCCCCGTAGCGCTGCCCGCTTTGGCCGCCGCCGTCCACATCGGCAGCGCCGCCGCCCAGGCCGTCCGCGCCAAGGTCGCGGCCCAGCGCACGTCGCGGATCGTCTACGAGGACGAGCCGTTCATTTGAGCGCTGCCCTTGGCGGCTCGGCGGATTGGGCATGCTGATCCTGCCGAGCCGCCGGCAGGTGCTGACCGGGCTCGGCGCGAGCGCCCTCGCCGCGGGGTCCACCGGCACCTACGCCTTCGCCATCGAGCCGCGCTTCCGGCTGGCGGTGACGTCCTATGCTCCCGTGCTGCCGGGCTGGACGCCCGGGCTCTCGCTGCGCATCGCGGCGATCGCCGACATCCATGTCGGCGAGCCGTACATGCCCCTCGACCGGGTCGCGGAGATCGTCGCGGCGACGAACGCGCTGAAGCCCGACCTGATCCTGCTGCTCGGCGATTATCCGGCGGGCCGGCGGGTGACTTGGACGCGCGTCGCGCTGCCCGATTTCGCCCGCGTGGCCGAGGGCCTCCGCGCGCCCCTCGGCGTCCACGCCGTCCTCGGCAACCACGATTGGTGGGACGACACCGACGCCCTCGACGCCCGCAAGGGGCCGGTCGAGGCACGTCGGGTGCTGGAGGCGCGCGGCATCCCGGTGATGGAGAACGATGCCATCCGCCTCCTGAAGGACGGCAAGCCGTTCTGGCTCGCGGGACTCGCCGACCAGCAGCCCTTCAAGGTCCGGCGCGACCTGCGCAGCCTCGCCGACATCCCCGGCACGCTCGCGAAGATCACCGACGATGCCCCGGCGATCCTGATGGCGCACGAGCCCGAGATCTTTCCGGAGATCCCCGACCGGTTCGCCCTGACGCTGTCCGGCCACACCCATGGCGGGCAGGTCCGGGTCTTCGGCCACTCGCCGTTCGTCGCCGGCTACCACGACCCGCGCTACATCTACGGCCACGTGGTCGAGGGCCGGCGCCACCTCATCATCTCCGGCGGGCTCGGCGTCAGCAATGTCGGCGTCCGCTTCGGGGTGCCGCCCGAGATCGTGCTGATCGAACTCGGGTCGCCGCGCACAGCTTGAGCGCTGCGTCACCCTTGATCCGCCCTTAAGGCAATGGTTGATCCCGACGAAACCGCAACGCTGTCGAGTCGCAACTCGGAGCCCGACCGATGCCCGCCCTCATGCTCCTGGCCGCCGTACTGGGCGGGATCCTGTTCTGGGTCCTGAGGGTCCACGGCACTGTCCGGGCGCTGCGCGAGGTCGACCGGGACACCAAGGGCCTGCAGGGGCGGGCGCGGTCCGTCCTGCACGACATCTTCGGGACGCAGCTCGGCCGGGTGCGCGACGTCCGGCTCGCCGCCACGATCCTGATGATCCAGATCGTGCGCACCGGCAGCCCCGTCACCGCCGCCGAGAAGACGCAGATCCTGGAGCTGATGGAGCACTCGCTCGCCGTCGAGGCCATCTCGGCCACCTTCGAGCGCGCCTGGGGCTAGACCCAGGCCCGGCGCCCGTTCTCCCTGGTCGCGGACGAGCTGCTGCCGCTGCTGCGCGAATCCCTGACCGGCCCCGAGCGGACGCAGCTGATCGAGATGCTGAGCAAGGTGGCCGGCGCGCATTCGAGCCCGAGCGAGTTGCAGCGCGAGGCCGTGACGCGGCTGAAGCGCAGGCTCCTCTCCGGCACGCCGGCACTGAAGGCGGGCCGCTCCGGCGATGTCGGCTGAGGCCCGGCGGCGCCACGCCGCGCTCGCCCTCGGCTGCCGCGCGCCCTAGACTTTCCGGATGAGCATCTTTCGCAATCGTCCGCTTTTCGTTGCCCTTGTCGCCCTCCCTGCCTTCGCAGGGCCGGCCGCGGCCGATTCCTGCGGCGATCTGGCCGACAAGGTCGTGACGGAGACCAAGGCCGAGATCGGCGAGCGCATCGACGACTTCGTACGCTTCAAGGCCGGGACGGACATGACGCTGTCACTCTCCTGCGGCGGCAGCTACCCCTCCTCCGTCGGCGCGCAAGTCAAGGGCGAGGCGGCGCCGGACGACTTCTTCGAGATTTTCGGCAAGGCCGGCCATGCGGTCACCGGCGTCGCGGCCGACCTGCTCAAAGAGGCAGCCCGCAAGGCCCGCGCCGACGCCGAGACCCGCCGCCACAGCAACGTGCCCGCGGGCGGCGTGCTCGTCACCTGCTCATTCTCGAAATCCGACAAGGGCGCGCTGACCATGTGCGCCGCGATCGAGCAGGCCGACCGGAGTTAAGCCTGTCCGACCCCCGATGCCGCTTCGCGGCATGTCGGGATGGGAAAATACTGTCGGCATCCGCGGCGCAGTCTATGATAAGCTTCATAGACGGGTGGAATGGGGCCGATCGTGCTGAAAAAGCTTACTCTTATCTTATTCTTTGTTTTCGGCGCCGTCGGCATTGCCGAGGCGCGGCTGACGGTGACCGACAAGCTCAGCACCTATCGCCGCGCCTCCAGCCAGGACCGGATCGACCTCGCGACCCGCCTGGGCAAGTCGTTCTCCAGCCTCGCGCCGGGGCTGAACCGCGACTACTTCATCAAGTGCCTGGAGGAGACCGTGAACATCGGCGACCCCCGCGACCTCGAACTCGACGAGGCCGTGAGATTGTGCGTTGCCGCCCATCGGGCACCGGGGGAGGAATAGCCCCCCGGCTCCACCGCTCAAAGCGGGATGTTGTCGTGCTTCTTCCAGGGCTGCTCCATCTCCTTGGAGCGGAGCATGCCCAGCGCGCGGGCGATGCGCTTGCGGGTGGAGTGGGGCATGATCACCTCGTCGATGTAGCCGCGCTCGGCAGCCACGAACGGCGAGAGGAAGTGCTTCTCGTATTCCGCCGTGCGCTCGGCGATCTTGTCCTTGTCGCCCGCCTCCGCGCGATAGATGATCTCGACCGCGCCCTTGGCGCCCATCACCGCGATCTGTGCCGTCGGCCAGGCGTAGTTCAGGTCCGCGCCGACGTGCTTCGACGCCATCACGTCGTAGGCGCCGCCGAAGGCTTTTCGCGTGATGATGGTGACGAGGGGCACGGTCGCTTGGCTGTAGGCGAACAGCAGCTTGGCGCCGTGCTTGATCAGGCCGCCATATTCCTGCGCCGTCCCTGGCAGGAAGCCCGGCACGTCCACGAAGGTCACGATCGGCACCGAGAAGGCGTTGCAGAAGCGCACGAAGCGCGCCGCCTTGCGGGAGGCGTCCGAGTCGAGCACGCCGGCCAGCACCAGCGGTTGGTTTGCGACGAAGCCCACCGTGCGGCCCTCGATGCGCCCGAAGCCGGTGATGATGTTGCGGGCGTAGGTCGCCTGGATCTCGAAGAAATCCTCTTCGTCGACGATGCGCCGGATCAGCTCGCCCATGTCGTAGGGCTTGTTCGGGTTGTCCGGGATCAGCGTGTCGAGGCCCTTGTCGAGCCGGTTGACGTCGTCGAAGCTCTCGATCTCCGGCACGCCGTCGATGTTGTTGGCCGGCAGGAAGTCGATCAGGCGGCGGATCTGCAGCAGCGCCTCGACGTCGTTCTCGAACGAGCCGTCGGCGATCGAGGACTTCGTGGTGTGGACCTTGGCGCCGCCGAGCTCCTCCGCGGTCACGACCTCGTTGGTGACGGTCTTCACCACGTCCGGGCCTGTGACGAACATGTAGCTCGTGTCGCGCACCATGAAGATGAAGTCGGTCATGGCCGGCGAGTAGACGTCGCCGCCCGCGCACGGCCCCATGATCACCGAGATCTGCGGGATCACGCCCGAGGCAGCGACGTTGCGCCGGAACACCTCGCCGTAGCCGCCGAGCGCCGCGACGCCCTCCTGGATGCGCGCGCCGCCGGCATCGAAGATGCCGATGATCGGGGCGCGCATCTTCAGGGCCATGTCCTGGACCTTGATGATCTTTTGCGCGTGCGTCTCCGACAGGGAGCCGCCGAACACCGTAAAATCCTTCGAGAACAGGAAGACGGTGCGGCCGTTCACCGTGCCCCAGCCGGTGATGACGCCGTCGCCGGGGATCTTCTGCTTCTCCATGCCGAAATCGGTGGAGCGGTGCTGCACGAACATGTCGAATTCCTCGAACGACCCGTGGTCGAGCAGGAGTTCGATGCGCTCGCGCGCCGTGAGTTTTCCACGGTTGTGCTGAGCTTCGATGCGCTTCGTGCCACCACCGAGACGGGCGGCATCGCGCCGCTCTTCGAGCTTTTCGAGGATGTCCTTCATGGTGTCAGCGCGCCCGTTTGTATTCAAAATTCGATTGGTGCGAACGCGCTAGGCCCGAAACGGGCTTGGCGGTTCGCCAGCTGACCGCCAATAGCATGGGGTGTTGTAGGCGGGAACGGGGTGCCGCAGGAGGGTTATGCTGGCGATCGAAATTTGGATGGAAAGCGGAATAGGCATGAAAATCAGCTCAATAGCTGTTTGCAAGTCCTTGCGAATGCGTATATTTCAACCGTCGAACGAGCTAGCTCGATTGTTTTCTTTGATCAGTAGCGCCGTTGTTCCGGCAAAAATAGCGTTAAATCACGTTTACAGGTCACGATAGCACGCTGCCGGAAAGCATTGTAGGAATGAGCGCCAAGAATAAATCAGAGCGCGTGAAGCGATTAGTTTCCCACGGATACTTTGCGCCAGAGCTTCCGCCGTGTTTTGTCTCTGAAGATTTAGCTAGGTATCGAAAATCGATTATTTCTGGGATCGACAAACTGCCGCTAATACAGAAAAAGCCTAACTATTACTATTTCAAGTCTGAGCCGACTTGGTTTTACTTCCCGCGCTTCGGGAAGCAAGATCGCCGGCATGGAGTGCCAAACCCTGTAGCTCACTTGCTGCTAGCTCGGGCTTTGGCCGAAAACTACATCGACCTGCGACGCAAGGCTCGTAAATCGAAGTTTACTCTTTCGCCGCCTGTGTTTGACTGGGCAGGCTCACGAGCGCTGATGCGTCCGAGTATTGAACTCAGGGACGACTTTCGCATCAATCTTTCATCGCGACGCGAGGAATATGTTGCGGCGGACGTCCGAGCCTTTTTTCACTCAATCTATACCCACGCCATTCCTTGGGCGATCCACGGCAAGGAATTCGCCAAGCAAAACCGCGGTTTGGAGCACTATGGAAACCTAATCGATCTATTGTGCCGCAATGCTCAAGACGGTCAGACATTAGGTCTTCCGGTCGGCCCAGACACATCGCGGCTGATTGCCGAAGTGGTAGCATCGGCGATGGATGCACGCCTCCAACAAAAATTGCAGATCGGAGCTCGCGACGCATCCCGATACATCGACGATTACACACTTAGTAGTCCAAATGGCGCTAGTGGTGAAGAGTTGTTGGCGGCTGTGCGGCAATCGGCCGCCACTTTTGAGTTGGAGTTAAATAGCGATAAATCGTCGATCTATCTTACATCTCATCGTCAGAGTACGGGTTGGCAGCAGGCCGCTCGCGCATATCTTCCAAAGCAGTCGCCGCCGGGTCACAAGGTTGAAATAGGAGAGCTGCAGCATTTTCTTTATCTACTCGGCCGCACCTGCCTTGCTCACGCAGATATCAATGTGGAGAAGTTTGGCCTCCAGCATGCTCGTTCCGCTCTGGTTAACGTCGATGACTGGAGTGCGCTCCAGTTCAGCTTAATTAACGCTTATCGTCGCAATCCTAGTCTTATATCTCTCCTTGTTGAGGTATGCTTATTGCGGCAGGTAGCCCACAGTGATGTTCGAGTTGATATAATAACAGAGTTCATAGAAAGTCGAATACCCGTCCTCGCACGCGCTAATCGTACTGGCGAGATCATATGGCTTCTGTTTTTAGCTATTCGCCTTGAGCTAACGCTTTCGAGCGAGCGGCTTGCTGTGTTGTTTGTGATAGAGAATGCATTTGTCGCGCTTCTAGTCGTATGTCTTGCCAGTCGAGGCTTCGTAAAAGGAGTTGTCGATCGTGGCTTATGGGATCGATCCTTGAATGTGGAGGGCTTGCGTAGCCCTATGTGGCTTCATGCGTATGAGGCCGTTACTCAAGGATTTATTCCAGAAGTAGATGATGGATTTATCGTAGGGGATGCATACTTCAAGTTTCTGCGTACTAGGCGCGTGCAGTTTTTAGATCTCAGAAAGGGCTATGCCTCTATCTCAACAACTCTTCGTAGATTGCGAGAAGAGAATATGCGTTTAATGCGATTGCGAGAGGCGATTCAGGACGAAGATACAGAAGAGTTCGATGATTTTTTTGATTTCGATGAAATCGAAGATGAGCATGATACGCCCGATGAGATGAATATTTATTGATTTATGATGATTAGATGTGGGCGCAATATAAAAATAGATTCTACAGTATTTAAATTGGCGAATTTTGACCGCCAAAAATTTGAATATTTTACGGGATACTGACTATTTAACCGTATTCGCTGCCTTCAGACGGGAGGATCGAGCGTTCGCAGAGGCTTCAGAAGTGGGCGATTGGCATCACTTTTGACGAGATTGCCTATTGAGGGACCGCGATTTTCTGCTGCCCATTGAACGAGTGCTCGGGGGAGCGCGACTAAGGCTTCCATGATCGGGTCGGATCGAGAACGATCAGTTGGACGCAATCGAATTTCCGTCTGAGTCTTTTCCGAACATCCTGTGATGCGACACCACCCCCACCCGCCTTGCCCCCGCCCCCAACGCGGCTATCTTTCCCGCGATGGAGACAGCCTCCCGGACCCAGGACGACGCGCCGGCGGCAGAGCTTCATGTGCGCGCCGTACCGGGTCTTGCCCGGATCCCGGCGGCCGCGTGGGACGCCTGCGCGACCTCGCCCGAGACGCTCTCGGCCGGCGACGAGACCTTTAATCCGTTCGCGTCCCACGCCTTCCTCTCAGCGCTCGAGGAATCGGGCTGCGTCTCGCGAAAGACCGGGTGGCTGCCGCTGCACGTCACCGTCGAGCGGGCGGGAAAGCTCGTCGGGGCGGCGCCCTGCTATCTGAAATCTCACAGCCAGGGCGAATACGTGTTCGACCAGGGCTGGGCCGAGGCCATCGAGCGGGCCGGAGGGGCCTATTACCCGAAGCTGCAGGTGAGCGTGCCGTTCACGCCGGTGACCGGGCCGCGCTTCCTGATCGCGCCGGGGGAGGCGCCGGACGCGGCGGCCTCGGCCATCGTCGCGGGATTGCGGGCGCTGCGGGCCGAGACCGAGGCCTCGTCGATCCACGTCACCTTCATGCGCGAGCGGGAATGGGACCAGGCCGGGGCGCTGGGGCTGCTGCAGCGGATCGACCAGCAATTCCACTGGGAGAACCGGGGGTATTCGGATTTCGACGCCTTCCTGGGCGATCTGGCCTCGCGCAAACGCAAGGCGATCAAGCGCGAGCGGCGCGAGGCGCTGAGCAACGGCATCACCATCGAACACGTCACCGGGCCTGAGATCACCGAGGCGCATTGGGATGCGTTCTACGAATTCTACGTCGACACCGGCGCCCGCAAATGGGGCCGGCCCTACCTCAACAAGAAGTTCTTCCGGCTGATCGGCGAGCGCATGCCCGAGCGCATCCTGCTGGTGATGGCCCAGCGCGAGGGCCGCTGGATCGCAGGCGCGATCAACTTCATCGGCGACGTCGCGCTCTACGGGCGCAACTGGGGTTGCGTCGAGGACCATCCCTTCCTGCATTTCGAGGTCTGCTATTATCAGGCGATCGAGTTCGCCCTGGCCCATGGGCTGAAGCGCGTCGAGGCCGGGGCCCAGGGCGAGCACAAGCTCGCCCGCGGCTACCGCCCCGTGGCGATGCACTCGGCCCACGACATCGCCGAACCGAGCCTGCGCCGCGCCGTCGCCGGCTATCTTGAGCGCGAGCGCGGCTACGTGCAGGCGGCGATGGACGAGTACGCGACGATGACGCCGTTCCGGCAGGAGAGCTGATCCGGAGCGGTGCCGTTCGTCGTCGTCCCACCCGCGCCCTCATCCTGAGGTGCCCGCGCGCGCGGGCCTCGAAGGAGGGCTCCAGGGATCGTGCGGCCGGCTGGAGCCCTCCTTCGAGGCCGCTTCGCAGCACCTCAGGATGAGGGTGTGGGTGGGATTGCAGCCAACCCGAGAGAGGAGTGATCACGATGAGCCCGATCGACCGCATCCAGGGGTATGCCGACGAACTGACGGCGATCCGGCGGGATCTGCACGCGCATCCCGAACTCGGCTTCGAGGAGGTCCGCACCTCCGGCATCGTCGCCGAGCAGCTCGAGGCCTTCGGCGTCGCGGTGCATCGCGGAATCGGCAAGACCGGCGTCGTCGGGGTTCTCGAAGGGCGGCCGGGCAAGCGCCGGATCGGGCTGCGCGCCGACATGGACGCACTGCCGATCACCGAAGAGACCAACCTCCCCTACCGCTCGACGAACTCCGGAAAAATGCACGCCTGCGGCCATGACGGGCACACCACCATGCTGCTCGGCGCGGCCCGCTACCTCGCCGAGACCCGGGATTTCGACGGCACTGCCGTGTTCGTGTTTCAGCCGGCCGAGGAGGGGCTCGGCGGCGCCCGGGCGATGATCGCCGACGGCTTGTTCGAAAAATTTCCGGTGGACGAGATCTTCGCGATCCACAACCAGCCGAACGGGCCGCATGGCCGGCTGATGGTGCGCCCCGGCCCGGCCATGGCGGCGGCGGATTTCTTCGACATCCGCATCACCGGCCGCGGCGCCCACGCCGCCCAGCCGCACGAGAGCGTCGACCCGATCGTGGTCGCCACCGCCATCGCGCAGGCCATGCAGTCGATCGTCAGCCGCAACGCCGACCCGCTGAAATCCGCCGTGGTCTCGATCACGCAGATCCATGCCGGCGCGGCCTACAACGTGATCCCCCAGGGCGCCCACATCGCTGGCACGGCGCGGACCTTCGATCCGGCCCTGCGGCAGCTGGTGGGCCAGCGGATCAGGGAGATCGCGGAGGGCATCGCCGCCGCCCACGGCGCGCGGGTCGAGGTCGAGATCCGCGACGTGTTCACGGTGCTCGACAACAGCCCCGAACAGGCCGCCGCCGCCGCCGAGATCGCCGCCGAAATCCTGGGGGCCGACAACGTCGATTCGGACTGCACGCCACGCATGGGCAGCGAGGATTTCGCCGACATGCTGAGGATCGTGCCCGGTGCGTATGCTTGGCTCGGTGCAACGCCGGGACCCGGCCTGCACAATGCCGGGTTTGATTTCGACGATAGCCTCTTGCCCCTCGGTGCTGCCTTTCTGGCCCGTGTCGTACAACGACGCAGCACCGTTTGAGGCAGGGCGGCATGACTCCGGCGGCGACCGCATGATCGCGGCCGCCCCAGATATGTCGACGGCGAGATCGGGTTCGGCGCCACCGTCAGGCGGGCGGCACCTGCGCGGGGTGCTTCGACTGGATCTCGATGAAGACCCGTTTTACATCGGCATTCCGGGTCTTTAGCTCCCTGTCGAGACGGCCGACGAGTTTCTCGATCTCCCCCGCAGGGATGTCGTCCGCCACATCGAGGCTGACATTCACCAGGATGTCCGAAGGCCCCATATGCTGGGTCAGGACCTCGTTGACATGGTGGACCGAGCGCTCGCCGCGCACCGCCTCGTCGATGGCTTTGACCACAGTCGGGTCGGCCGCCTCGCCGATCAGCAGCCCATGCGTCTCCTTCATCAGGAAAATCGCCATACCGACCAGTACGATACCGATCCCCACCGAGGACCAGCCGTCGAGCACCGGCATGTCGAGGACATGGGCCAGAACCACGCCGGCCAGCGCGATGACGAGGCCGATCAGCGCGGCGACATCCTCGACGAGGATCGTGTAGAGCGCCGGGTCCTTGCTCCGCCGGATCGCGGAGATCGCCGATTGCCGGCCCTTCTCGGCCTGGAACGAGCGGATGGCGACAAGGCAGGAGTAGCCTTCGGCCACGATGGCGAAGCCGAGGATTCCGACGTTGATCCAGAATCCCGAGAGCTGATAGCCGAGGATGGTCGCATCCGCCGGCGGCTCGGGATGCTGGATCTTGTGAGCGCCCTCGTAGATCGCGAAAATTCCGCCGCCGAGGAAGATCAACAGGGCGACGACGAAGGCGTAGAAGTAGATCTCGCGGCCGTAGCCGAAGGGGTGCTTCGCATCCGCCGGCTTCTCGGCGCGCTTGATGCCGACGAGGAGCAGGATCTGGTTGGTGGTGTCGACCACCGAGTGGACGCCTTCGGCCATCATCGCAGACGATCCCGTCAGGAACGCGCCGACGAATTTCGCCGCGGCGATGGCGAGGTTTGCCCCCGCCGCCGTGTAGATCGCACCCGTGCTCTCGGCCAATGCCTGCTCCCCTGCCCGAACCGCCTGCCGGTGCAAGCGTGACCGTAGTTTCGAACGCCCGACCGCGGCAAGGGTTCGCCTGATGCGTGCGCGATGCCGGCGCCCGTCGGCTGTGGACGCCTACGGCCGGCCCGTGCAACCTGCCGGCCGATCCCGACCGATGATCAGGAGCCCTGCTCGATGAGCACCGCCTACGACCCGGACAACATCTTCGCGAAGATCCTGCGCGGCGAGATCCCGGCCCACAAAGTCTACGAGGACGACGACACGCTGGCCTTCATGGACGTGATGCCCCAGGCCGAGGGTCACACCCTGGTGATCCCGAAGACGCCCTCGCGCGGGCTGCTCGACGCCGACCCTGCGGTGCTGGCGCGTCTGATCGCGGTAGCGCAGCGCGTCGGACGGGCCGTTAAGACGGCCTTCGAAGCAGACGGCCTTACGGTGTTCCAATACAACGAGCCGGCTGGCGGGCAGACGGTGTTTCACCTGCACGTGCATCTCGTGCCGCGCCGCGAGGGCGTGTCGCTCACTCGCCACGAGGGCGGCATGGCCGACAACGCCGTCCTGGCGGACCACGCCGAGCGGATCCGGAAGGCTTTGAAGGAAGCGTAGAACGCCTCAGGCGGCGGTGCTCGTTGCCCTGCCCATGGATGCGATGACCGACCGCAAGGCGGCGTTCTCGGCCTCGAGTTCCGTAATGCGACGCACCAGCATCGTCATCGACGGATCGGCGGCGGCCGGCTCGGCGACGACCTCCCTAGCGAGGGCGGGCGCGGGCTTCGCGGCCATGTCGAAGGTGACACCGACTCCATTGGCGCGCCGCCAGCGCAGGGTCGACCGGTAAGTCTGGTCCTTGTTCTGGATGTAGAGGTCGAACGCTTCCGGCAGCGTCGTCGTCTCGCTCAGTTCCAGCCGCGCTCCGGTCCCCGACATGTCGCGGACCAGGCAGTCCATGGTGGAGCGGCCGTTGTTGAAGACGATCTTGCCTTTGAGGAACGTCCTCATGCGCACGGTCTGGCGCTGATCAATCGACATCTCGATCCCCGAGCAACGGCTCCGATTCGATTGTCGCCTGCGACCCCTTAAGGAAAGCTCGCCGATTTTCTCGAAACTCGGGGAGATCCCCGATCGACGGTCTTCAATTCGCCGGTCGGTCCATCGCCTGGAACAGGTAGAAGCCGTTGAAGCGCACGGACGTCGCGGCGGCCTTTCCGTCGAAGCCTGGCGTGCCCACGGCATGCTCATCGACCTTGCCGCCGAAGCTCCAGCGACCGCCTGTCACGAAGCGCGGTACGACATGACTCTCGGGGACTGCGCAGCAGAGGCCCTCGTCGCTCTTCAAGCGAAAAAGGTTGTAGCTTCGCATCGGATCGTCCTCCGCATGCCAACCAGCGGAGAATGGCATAGCCGTACAATCGGACAGGTTTATGTCCGCCGGCCTTCTGCGCGGGCGCGGCAGGACGGGAGGCGTCACTCGGAGGGGACGTTGCCCTCCCACTCGTCGAGCCAGGCCCTGGCGCTGGCGTCGGACGGCGCGCGCCAGTCGCCGCGCGGCGAGAGGGCGCCGCCGGAGGAAACCTTCGGGCCGTTTGGCAGGGCGGAGCGCTTGAACTGGCTGAACCGGAAGAAGCGATCGAGGAACACGCCGAGCCAATGCCGGATTTCCGGCAGCCCGTAGGCCACGCGCTTGGCGGCCGGCATATCCGGAGGCCAGGAGCCGGCCTCACGATCGCTCCAGGCATGAAGCGCCAGGAAGGCGATCTTCGAGGGTCGGAAGCCATGACGGAGCGTGTAGTAGAGGTTGAAATCCTGCAGCGCGTATGGCCCGATTTTGTCTTCTGTGCTCTGCGGCCCCTCGCCTTCGGCGGCGGGAACGAGTTCGGGCGAAATCGCGGTATCGAGCACGGCCAGGAAGGTGCGGTTTTCGGCCTCGCCGAATTGCCCGGAGGCGACGACCCAGCGGATCAGGTGCTGAATCAGGGTCTTGGGCACGCCCGCATTGACGCCGTAATGGCTCATCTGGTCACCGACGCCGTAGGTGCTCCAACCGAGCGCCAGTTCCGAGAGGTCGCCGGTGCCGAGCACGATGCCGCCCTGCTGGTTGGCGAGGCGGAAGAGGTAGTCGGTGCGAAGCCCCGCCTGCACGTTCTCGAAGGTGACGTCGTAGACCGGCTCGCCCCGCCCGAACGGGTGGCCCATCTCCTCCATCATCGTCTTCGCGGTCGGCCGGATGTCGATCTCGTGCGCCGTGACGCCGAGCGAGACCATCAGCGCGTGAGCGTTGGCCTTGGTCTCGTCCGAGGTGGCGAAGCCCGGCAGCGTGTACGCCAGGATGTTGGTTCGCAGGCGCCCGAGCCTGTCGAAGGCCTTGGCCGCGACGATCAGTGCGTGCGTGGAATCGAGCCCGCCCGAAACGCCGATCACGAGTTTCTTCGTGTTCGTCGCCTCGAGGCGCTGTGCGAGGCCGGCGACCTGGATGTTGTAGGCCTCGTAGCAATCCTGGGCGAGGCGGGCCGGGTCGGCCGGGACGAAGGGAAAGCGCTCGACGCGCCGCCTCAAGTCGAGATCGCCCGCCGGCGGATCGAGCCGGAAGGCGATGCGCCGGTAGGTGCGGCCGCGCTCGCGTGCATTGTCGTCGAAGCTGCCCGAGGACAGGCGTTCCTGCGCGATCAGGTCGAGGTCGATGTCGGCGAGCGTCGTCACCGGGTCGAGGGAGAAGCGTGCCCCTTCGGCGAGCCGCACCCCGTTCTCGTCGATGCTGGTCTGCCCGTCCCAGGACAGGTCCGTGGTCGATTCGCCCTGCCCCGCCGCGGCGTAGACATAGGCGCAGAGCCCCCGCATCGAGGCCGAGCGGCTGAGCAGAGCCCGTGACTCGGCCCGTCCGATCGTGATCGGGCTTCCCGAGAGGTTGGCGAGCACGGTCGCGCCGGCCAGCGCCGCCTCCATGCCCGGCGTCGTCGGCACCCAGAGGTCCTCGCAGACTTCGATGCCGAGGACAAAGCCGGGTAGGTCCTCGGCCTCGAACAGCAGGTCCGTTCCGAACGGCGCCTCGACGCCCGAGACCCGGATGCTCTCGCCGCTCACACCGGCACCGAGGGCGAAGTGCCGCTTCTCGTAGAACTCGCGGTAGTTCGGCAGGTAGCTTTTCGGGATCACGCCGAGGACGCGGCCGCCATGGATCGCGACGGCGCAGTTGTAGAGCCGGTGTCGCCAGCGGAGCGGCGCGCCGACGACGAGGACCGGCGTCAGGCCGGATGATGCCGCGACGAGCGTGCCGAGCGCATCCTCGACCGCATCGAGGAGCGTGCCTTGCAGCAGCAGGTCGTCGATGGCGTAGGACGACACGCAGAGTTCGGGAAACACGGCCAGCGCCGCGCCGGCCTCGTGGCAGCCTTTCGCGAGGTCGAGGAGCGCCCGGCCGTTGGCCGCCGGGTCGCCGGGGTGACTGCGTCCGGTGCAGGCGGCGACGCGGGCGAAGCCGTGCCGGTACAGCGACCGGAAATCCTTCGTGTTTTCTGCCTGAGCCACCGGACCGACTGCTGCTCCGCACGTCACGACCCGACTGAGGAATGCCGGATAACGCGCGGAGTTTACGCGCAAACCCGCTCCCGGACAGCCCGTCCCCGGCACCCGGCTCTCAAGCGATTCTCGCCGGGTGAAGAGGGCGCTCCGCATCGTATTTCGGGGTGACCCGAAGCCATCCGGGACGGTCGGGCGAGGGCGCTTTCAAGCGTTCATTAACGACGCTGCGCCTAACTGGTGGGGAACCGCTCCGCGGGGAGTCGGACCTTGTATCGAGTCATTTCACAGATCATGCGCGCAACGGGACGGCCTCCCCAAACCCATCGTGATCCCTCTCGCCCGGGGCGCGGCGGCGACCGCCTCGACCTCTCCATCGGCGCCATCACGCAGCGCCTGATGGCTCTACGCTCGAACGTCGCCCGCCGCCTCTACGGGCCGCCGCAGCGCTCGGCCCAGCCGGTGGCGCGCCCCGCGCCCGAGGCTCCCCCGAGCTGGCTTACCGCGCCGGGCGCGATGCTCGCCCAGCCGGAGCCGGCCCGGCCTTCGGTGGCTTGGTCGCACCATGCCTTCGAGGACGGTATCGTCCCGCAGGATGCCTACGATCTCGACCCGTCCTACGAGAGCCGCATCGATGCGGGCGCCTCGGGCGCCGGCGTCCTCGTGCGCACCCCACGCCGCCCGGATTCCATCGTGCCGGCCGCGATGCCGGCGCAAGCCTACGACCCGAGCGTGCGCTTCACCCGCACGCCCGATCCGGTGCTGCAGGAGCGCCGCCAGCGCGCCATCGAGGCCGAACGTGAGGCGCAGCGTCAGGTTCAGGCGCTGCAC
>NZ_VRVE01000037.1:0-37915 GCF_008040035.1 Methylobacterium sp. WL9 | reverse complement strand
GTGGGAATTGGTTGGCGGGGGAGGGGGGACGGTTCCGGCGCCATAATCCTGCAACTACACACGCTCCTCATGCCGAGGCGCGAGCGTCGAAGCATGGCTGACGGGGGTGCAACCGTCGCGCCGCGTGGGCCTTGGATCGGCGGCGGCTGTGCTACGAGGCCGCCGCGCGGCGCCTCAGCCTGAGGGGCGTTCGAGGTGCCAGCAGCGCTGGAATGCGTCAGGCCGCGACGGCCGGAGGGGAGGCATCGGTCTTGGGCTCGTCGGCGCCGGGGTGGCGTCGGCTGGAATAATAGAGGCCGATGGCGTTCCAGAAGGCGTCGCGCACGTCGGGCGTGAATTTTTCGAGGGAGGCCTCCAGCGCGGCCCGGCCCGACTGGGACGCCTCGTCGCGAAGAATGTCGTCCGTCGGCAAAGTGAGTTCCGGCATAGGGCGACCCTTTCGCGATGCGGCATTTCGAGATGCTTTGCCGCGACATTCAACGCCCGGGCGGCGTAGTTCGATCCCTCACCGCAGGCGGCCGAGCCCGATCAGCAGGAGGGTCACCGGCAGGGACAGGATGAAGGCGATGGCGATCGCCTGTTCCGCTGGCGTGGCGGTGCCGTCGCCCACCGCCACGCCCTGGGCCGAGAGGGCGGGGCCGGTGGCGGCGAGGCCGACCGCGAGGCTCGTCCAGGGGCCGGATCCACGCGGCATGACCGTTCTCCCGAGGTTGGCAACCCACGGTAACGCGTGAGTGACATCGATGTCACATCGCCGGGAGAAGCGTGGCCATTCCCCCGATAGGGTTTCCGAAACCCTTTACGCCTAAGCTTTCCGCAAGCGATCCTGGGGCTCTGACGGCAGAGTCGTTCCCCGGGACGGCGAAACCAGACACGCGGGAGGTCGCATGCGCCGGAACCAGAGCACCCTGATCGGCAGCCTCCTGCTCGTGAGCGTCGCCGGCTCCGGCCTCGGCGGTTGCGGGGTGCTCCCGGCAGGCGGCGAGATGGCCACCGGGTCGGTGGCGCAGAACGCCAAGGTCGTGCAGACCCCGACCCGCGCCGACCGCGAGTGCCTCGCCCGCGCCATGTACTTCGAATCCAACCGCACCGACGAAGAGGGCATGCTCGCCGTCGGCACCGTGGTGATGAACCGCCTCGATTCGCCGAAATATCCCGGCAGCGTCTGCGAGGTGGTCGGCCAGAAGCGCCAGTTCGCCAACGGCGTGCTCTCGAAGCCCGTGCGCGACCAGGACCGCGGACGGATCGAGAAGGTTGCCGACCTGCTGCTCGCCGGCGAGCGCCACAAGGATGTCGGCCCGGCGCTGCACTTCCACACCGCGGGCTACACGTTCCCCTATACCAACATGCACTACGTCGCGCTCGCCGGCGGCAACCAGTTCTACGAGAAAACCGACCGCGAGGGCTATCTGCCGGCGGTCCTGCCGCACGCCGTCGTCCAGACCGCTTCGGGCAAGCTCGTGCCGATCCAGATGGCGACGCTGCTCGACACGCCCGATTCGTTCGCCACCGGCACCCCGCGTCCGCGCATGCCGTCCATCCAGGCGACCCAGGTGGCCTACGGCCTAACCCTGCCGCAGGGCGTGCCGACCCGGTACAGCTCGGCTCCGGCCCGGTAGCCGCCACGGCGCGCATCGCGGTGTTCGCCATGTCGATCCATGGCAGGTTTGCGGTGGGGCCCTCGGCGTCCTAGATCAGGACTCGGGTCGAAGCCCGCCCGCGCCCTCCAGCACGGACCACCATGGCCGTCGTCCTCGATCTCCTGAACCAAGACAGCCGGCCGAAAAGCGCCGTCGCCGCCCGTCCGCGCCACCCCGAGAAGGCGCACCGGCCCGACAACCCGATCCAGCGCAAGCCCGACTGGATCCGCGTGAAGGCACCCGGCTCGAAGGCCTGGGCGGAAACGAACCGGATTGTCCGCGAGAACGGACTCGTCACCGTCTGCGAGGAGGCGGGCTGCCCTAATATCGGCGAGTGCTGGGAGAAGCGGCACGCCACCTTCATGATCATGGGCGACACCTGCACGCGGGCCTGCGCCTTCTGCAACGTGAAAACCGGCCTGCCGCAGCATGGGCTCGACGCGGCCGAGCCGGCGAAGGTCGCCGACGCGGTGGCCAAGCTCGGACTGAACCACGTGGTGGTCACCTCGGTCGACCGCGACGACCTCGCCGACGGCGGTGCGGCGCATTTCGCGCAGACCATCGCGGCGATCCGCAGGGCCAGCCCCGGCACCACCATCGAGATCCTGACACCGGACTTTCTGAGGAAGCCGGGCGCGCTGGAGTGCGTGGTCGAGGCCCGGCCCGATGTGTTCAACCACAATCTCGAAACCGTGCCGGGCAAGTACGTCACCGTGCGGCCGGGTGCGCGCTACTTCCATTCCGTGCACCTGCTGCAGCGGGTGAAGGAGCTCGATCCGACGATCTTCACCAAATCCGGCATCATGGTCGGCCTAGGCGAGGAGCGGAACGAAGTCGTTCAGTTGATGGACGATTTACGCTCGGCCGACGTCGACTTCCTGACGATCGGGCAGTATCTGCAGCCGACGTCGAAGCATCACGCCGTGATCCGCTTCGTGCCGCCGGACGAGTTCAAGAGCCTCGAGACCACCGCCTATTCCAAGGGTTTCCTGCTGGTTTCGGCGACCCCGCTAACGCGCTCGTCGCACCACGCCGGCGAGGATTTTTCGCGGCTTAAGGTGGCACGGCTGGCGAAACTCGGCCTGACACGCGAGACCGCGACCGCCTGATGCCGTCCTTCCGCATTACCCGCCACGTGCGGCACTCGGCCCAGCAGATGTACGACCTCGTGGCCGACGTCGAGCGCTATCCCGAATTCCTGCCGCTTTGCGAGTCGCTGCGTGTCCTGCGCCGGCAGGACGACGCGCAGGGCAACCCCGTGCTCGTCGCCGAGATGGGCGTCGGCTACAAGGCGATCCGCGAGCGCTTCACCACCCGCGTCGGCCTCGACCGGGACAACCTGAAGATCACCGCCGAGTATATCGACGGCCCCTTCCGCCATCTCGAGAACCGTTGGGCCTTCAAAGACGCATCGGACGGCGGATGCGACATCGATTTCTTCATCACCTACGAGTTCAAGAGCTTTGCCCTCGGGCTTCTGATGGGAAAAATGTTCGATCGCGCCTTCCGCAAGTTCACGGATGCCTTCGAAGCCCGCGCCAACGTCGTCTATGGCCGGGCGGCTGCTTGAGACTCAACGGTCTCCGGCCTCTGGGCTACGCCAGCGGCGTGATCGAGGCGACGGTTTCGGGATCTCGCACGTAGCGTTCGGGGAGGCACGAGAGCATGTCCTTGATCGAAAATTCGGTCCAAGCCCATGTAACGTCGTGCCGATGGAACGCGTCGGCGCCGGTAGCCAAGACGCTCACGCCGCCCCGCGAGAGCGTCTCACCGACGTATGTTCCGGATGCGATGCTGCGGGCAGCGAGCATGCTCTCGCTGTTGGCTTAGAGCCGTACCCAACCCGATTGCATCGGGTCGGCGTCTCTAAGCCTTTGTTGTGACGCGCTTTCTTTCGACCAACCGGCAACCACTTGGTCGGAAAGCGCTCTAGCTACCAAAAAACTCGAGAAGACCCTGCGAGGTACAAAAGCCCGTCACAGATAGTATCAAGCTACGATATGTACCTGGGCGGGTGCCCTCGTCATGTCTGCCGGCGCGCTCACGACGCTGATCATCCTTGCGATCGAACCGATCGAATAGAAATTCTTCGGGTTCAGATGTGATGCCGGGATCATGATGTCGAACTCAGCTTCGACGGCGACCATGAGATTGACGAGATCGAGCGACGACAGGCCGACGTCGACCAATGCATCCTCCGGTGCGAAGTCCCGATCTTGCGCTTCCTGTGCCAGGATCGCCTTGGCAAGGCTCATCGTCCGGTCCGTGTAGTCTGAGAGAACCGTTTCGATGCTCATATCGGCTCATCCATCTCGACCCGCAGGCGTCAGCGCGGGCTGCATTTTGCGGAAAATTGTTCGGGTTCCATAGTGATACTGACCTATCGATGGTCAATGAAGCCGGCGGGAAGTTCCGTATATATCGTTAATTTTAAGCATACTCGCTGTACGTATTTTTCGCGACTGAGAGAAATTCAGTCTTAAGCCCTATATCCTATTGGTCCACTTGAGAGCCGGCCGAACGTCCAGGCTCGATGGCCGGGTCGTGGCCGGGCCGAAGTACTTTCGAGGGTGACCATGACGATCCAGCAAGGAGCGAACGCGACTGGTCCGGCGACGACGGCCGCCGACCTGCAGGCGCGGGCGCAGGCCGTGGCCGCCATCGCCGCCGCCCATGCCGATTCGGTCGACAGCGCGGGGCGCTTCCCCGCCGAGGCGCGCGAGGCGATGCGGACGCACCGCCTCCTCGGCGCGGCGATCCCGATCGAATTCGGTGGGGAGGGTGCCTCGATCCGGGCGCTTGCCGACGTCTGCTACACCCTCGGACGCGCCTGCGCCTCCACCGCAATGATCTTCGCGATGCACCAGACCAAGGTGGCCTGCCTCGTGCGCCACGGCCGTGGGAACGACTGGCAGAACGGTGTGATGCGCCGCATCGCCCATGACCAGCTGCTGATGGCCTCGTCCACGACGGAGGGCAACAACGGCGGCAACGTTCGCTCGTCCGCGGCTGCCGTTGAGGTGGATGACGACGTCGTGCGCCTCGACCGCGCCGCCACGGTGATCTCGTACGGCGCCGAAGCCGACGGCATCGTGACCGTCGCGCGCCGGGCCGTCGACGCCGCATCGTCCGATCAGGTCCTCTGCGTGTTCCTGAAGGAGGACTACACGCTGGAGCGTCTGAGCGGCTGGGAAACGCTGGGCATGCGCGGCACCTGCAGCAGCGGCTTCCGTCTCCTCGCTCAGGGGGGCGCCGAGCAGGTGCTGAAGGCTCGCTACGCCGACATCCATGGCCAGACCATGACGCCGGTCTCGCACATCCTGTGGTCGAGCGCCTGGACGGGAATCGCCGCGGCGGCCGTCGAAAAGGCGCAGGCCTTCACCCGTACCGCCATGCGCGGGGCCGGCGGCGTCGCTCCGCCGGGCGTCCTCCATTACGGCCGCGCCGTCTCGGGTCTGAAGCAGGCCCGCGCGCTGATCGGCCAGAGCCTCGACCGGTTCGAGGCCGCCGGCAGCGATCCCGCCGCGCTCTCGGCCATGGATTTCCAGACGGCCATCACGATGCTCAAGGTCGAGGTCTCGGAACTCGCCGTCTCCACCGTGATGAGCGCGATGCGCGCCAACGGCCTCGCCGGCTATCGGCAGGACGGCGCCTTCGCCATCGGCCGCCACCTGCGGGACGTGCTCTCGGCGCCGATCATGATCCACAACGACCGGATCGTCGCCAACCTCACGACGGCAACCCTCATGGCCCCCGTGGCTGCATCGCTGCGCGACTGAGCGCTTCCCCTCTCGCAAGGATCGACGACGATGAACATGAACGTCACCATCGCTCCGGCGGCGCCCCCCGCGACGGACCCGCTCGACGCGCTCTTCGACACGATGTTCCGCCCCATGGACGCGCAGGGCGTCTATGCGCGGACCGGCGCATACGAATCGGTGGTGGAGGCGCTGGCCGCGCTGATCACGTCGAAGCGCGAGGCGGACACGGAGGTGTTCCGGTTTCCCCCGGTGATGAGCCGCGCGCATCTTGAGCGGCACGGCTACCTCAAGAGCTTCCCGAACCTGCTCGGCTGCGTCTCCTGCCTCGAAGGCAGCGAGTCGGAAATCCTGGCCCAGGCCGGCCTCCACGAGAAGGGCGGCGACTGGACCAGCGGCCTGGAGACCGCCGACCTCGTGCTGACGCCGGCCGCCTGCTACCCGGTCTATCCGATCGCGGCCGCGCGCGGACCCGTTCCCGCGGCCGGCTACCGCTTCGATGTCGCCTGCGACTGCTTCCGTCGCGAGCCGTCGCCGCATCTTGACCGGCTGCAATCCTTCCGGATGCGTGAATACGTCACCATCGGCACGCCCGAGCAGGTCGCCGAGTTCCGCGAGCGCTGGATCGTGCGCGCCACGGCGCTCGCCGACGACCTCGGTCTCCCCTACACCGTCGAGCAGGCGAGCGACCCGTTCTTCGGCCGGCTCGGCCAGATCAAGGCCTTCAGCCAACTCGAAGCGGCGCTGAAGTTCGAGCTGCTCATCCCGCTCCGGGGCCAGGCGGCCGGCACGGCCTGCATGAGTTTCAATTATCACCGCGAGCATTTCGGCACGACCTGGGATCTGCGCCACGCCGACGGCGAGCCGGCCCATACCGGCTGCGTCGCCTTCGGCATGGACCGGCTCGCGGTGGCGATGTTCGCCACGCACGGTGCCGCGATCGCCGGCTGGCCGCAGAGCGTGCGCAGCGCGCTGTCACTCTGACACGACGCGAAAAGGCCGCTCGATCGCAGGAAGCGTGATGTCCCTCGACCCGTATGTCAGGCGGTTTCTCGATACGCTGGCCATGAGCGGACCGAACGCACCGACCATCGCCGCACGCCGGCAGGGTCAGCGCGTTCTGGCCCGCCTCGCCGGCCTGGAACCGCACCCGGTCCTCGTCGAGGAGCGGGTGCTGCCGATCCCGTCCGGCCCCTGCGCAGCACGGCTCTATGCGCTGGCCGATGCGGCTGAAAGCGGTCCCGGCCTCGTCTTCTTCCACGGTGGCGGCTTCGTCTCGGGCGACCTCGACACGCACGACACGCTCTGCCGCCGCCTGGCGATCGCGACCGGTTGCCGTGTCGTCTCCGTCGCCTACCGGCTCGCGCCTGAGCATCCCTTTCCGGCCGCGATCGAGGATGCGGTCGCGGCGTTCGTCCACATCGCAGGCGACGCCGCCGCATTCGGCATCGACCCCACCCGTCTCGCGGTCGGCGGCGATTCCGCCGGGGCCGGACTTGCGGCACGGGTCTGCCAGCAACTGCGCGGCCACGGCCCGGCCATCGCGGCGCAACTGCTGCTATGCCCGGTGCTCGACCTGCGTTGCGGGAGCGCGGCGCAGGGGGCGTTCGCGACGGGCTACATGCTCGACGCGCAGACCATGCGCCACGACATCGCGGCCAACGGCGTGGCGCACATGACCGACGATCCGAGCGTCTCGCCGCTCCTAGAACCGGATCTTGCAGGCCTGCCGCCGGCCCATATCCACACGGCCGCCTTCGACATCGTCCGCGACGACGGCGCGGCCTATGCCGAGCGCCTCGCCGAGGCCGGCGTGCCGGTCGCCTACACCTGCCACGCGGGCATGATCCATTTCTTCTACGGGCTCGGCCGCCTGATCCCGGCGGCACAGCCGATCCTCACCGAGATCGGCGCCGCGTTCGGCGGCCTCCTGCGCGGCTTTCCTGCCGTGCAGCCCGACATCGTCCATCCCGAGCATCTGCGGAGAGCATCATGACCATGCGTTCGACCATCGTCGCCGAGATCGAGGCCATCACCCGCGACCACGACAAGACCATGCCGCCGCTCACCGACGACATGGTGCTGATGGACACCGAGTTCGACTCGCTCTGCTTCGCGTTGCTCGTTGCCCGGATGGAGGACCATCTCGGCGTCGACCCGTTCGGCACCATGGAGGTCGCCGACCTGCCCGTGACGCTCGGCGACCTCGTGGCCCTCTACGACCGCGCCGCCGTGGCGAACGCGGCCTGAGCCGATGAACCTCCGCGAGCGCCTGACCCGCGCGGGCACGCCCGACGGCCTGTTCCTCGCGGACAGGTCCGGCCGCAGGCTCCTGCGCGATACCATCGATGCGCCGGGTCGCGCCGACATCGCCGAGCAGCTCGCCGGGCGCTCGGTCCTGGTCGCCACGGGCGGCCAGATGGCGGCGGCTCTCGCGATGATCGCCCTCGACGGGCTGGTGCGCCGGATGGTGCTCGCGCCGCCCGGCATGAGCACCGAGCAGGTACCGGGCGTGGTCGCCGCCGCCGAGATCGATCTCTGCGTCACCGATGCCGGCTGCCCGTTCCGGGCCGCGCTCGAGGGCCTGCCGTGCATCGAAGCCGCCGACGCGGCCCTGGCCGCCCCGCCGGACGTGCTGCAGCCGACCGAGTGGGTCCTGACGACCTCGGGCACAACCGGCGCGCCGAAGCTTGTCGCGCACACCCTCGAAGGCCTGGCGGGCGGCATCAATACGGCGGCCGCGCCCGATCCCGGCACGGTCTGGAGCACATTCTACGACATCCGTCGCTACGGCGGCCTGCAGGTCTTCCTGCGGGCTGTCCTCGGGCCGTCACCGCTGGTGCTGTCGGATCCCGATGAGCCCGTGCGCGAATTCATCCTGCGGGCGGCGGCGGCCGGCGTCAGCCACATCCTCGGCACGCCGTCGCACTGGCGGCTGGCGATGATGAGCACGGCGCTTCCGCACCTGTCGGCGCGCTACGTGCGGCTGTCGGGGGAGATCGCAGACCAGACGATTCTGGACCTGCTCCGCGGCGCCTTCCCGGAGGCGCGGATCGCGCATGCCTATGCCTCCACCGAAGGCGGCGTCGGCTTCACCGTCGAGGATGGCCGGGAGGGCTTTCCGGCTGGCCTCGTCGGCACGCGGACCGGCATCGAGATCGTGGTGCGCGACGACACGCTCCACATTCGCTCGAACCGTACCGGACGGCGCTATCTCGGTGAGGGCGCGGCGCCGCTGGCGGATGCGGAGGCGTTCGTCGACACCGGCGATCTCGTCGAGCGGCGCAACGATCGCTTCTTCTTCCTCGGCCGGCGCAGCGGCATGATCAATGTCGGCGGCGCCAAGGTGCAGCCCGAAGAGGTCGAGACGGTCATCAACGGCCATCCCCGCGTGTCGATGTCCCGCGTCCGCGCCCGGCCGAACCCGATCCTCGGCGCGGTCGTCGAAGCCGAGATCGTTCTCCGCAGCGATGCCGCCGACGAAGCCGATCCCGCCGCGCTGAAAAGCGCGATCATTGCCCATTGCCGCCCGCATCTGGCCAAGCACAAGGTCCCGGTCAGCGTGAAATTCGTTCCCGATCTGCCGCTCACCGCCGGCGGAAAGCTCCTGCGGAGGGCGCCATGAGCGAGCCTCGCACCGTCATCGTCACCGGAGCGAGCCGCGGTATCGGGCTCGCCATCGCAAGCACGCTCGCGGCCGAGGGGTTTCGCGTGGTCGCCGTGGCTCGGCGCTCCTCGGAGGCGTTCGAGGCTGCGGCCACGGCGGCTCCCGCCGGATCGATGCATTTCATGGCCTGCGACCTCGGACGGACCGATGCGCTTCAGCCGCTCGTGCGCAGCGTTCGCGTCGAGCACGGCCCGATCTACGGTCTCGTCAACAACGCGGCGATCGGCACGCCGGGCCTCCTCGCGACGATGCCCGACCACGCGGTGTCGGACCTCGTGCACCTCAATACCCTCGCGCCGATGTTGCTCACCAAATACGTCGTGCGCGGCATGATGGCCTCCGGCAGCGGACGCATCGTGAACGTGAGCTCGATCATCGCCTTCACCGGCTACAACGCGCTCTCGGTCTACGCCGCCACGAAGGCCTCCATGATCGGCTTCACGCGCTCGCTGTCGCGCGAGGTCGGCCGCCTTGGGGTGACCGTGAACGCGGTGGCTCCGGGCTTCATCGAGACGGCTCTGACCGAGGGCATGGACGAGTCCGAGCGCGAGCGAATCGCGAAACGCAGCGCCCTGCGCCGCCTGGCCGATCCGGACGATGTGGCGAACGCCGTCGCCTACCTGGTCTCGGACAAGGCCCGCAACGTCACCGGCACCGTTCTCACGGTGGATGCCGGAAGCACGGCCTGACCGGCCGACGCCCGGACGTCAGGTCAGGCGCGGAAGGAGCCCCAGGGCCGGAAACCGCGGCACGCGGGCCGACCCGTCGATGAACTCGAACCCGCCGGCCGTGTTCAGGGTGTGAATCCGGGAGCCGGGCCAGAGCGGGCCGGCCTCGATCCGCGACAGGAAGCTCTGCGCGAAGCCGCCGTCGTCGAGCCGGTCGATGCGCATCAGCCTGAGCGCCGCGCCGTAGCCGCGGCTGCAATCCTGGACGGGACGGATGATCCGGCCGTCGCGCACCACGACGCGGCCCGCCGGCCGGGCCGAGGCGATGTCGATGAGGACTGGATTCGCCTTGTGCGGGATCCACGGCCCGCGAAAATCCGGTGCGCTCCACAGGTGGAGCGCGTCCGAGTAAGAGCCGTGACCGAGGGGAGCCGTCGTCGGCACTCCGCGCACGGTGGCGAAGATCCACCAGCGGCCTTCATGCTCGAACAGCGTCGGATCGCTCGCCGCCACTCCGGAGACGAGAGTCGCGTGCTTGATCCAGCCGCTGGGAAAATCCGTGGCGCGGTACAGGTCGATCGTTCCGGCGGCACAGGATTCGGGCACCATCCAGACCGCGCCGTCCCGCTCGAAGACGAACGGGTAGGACAGGTGGTGAGGCGTCTCGAGGACCGGTACAGGGATGCCGACCGGTCCGGCCTCGTCGAAGGCGACGACCGAGATTACGCCCTTGGCCGTCGCATGCGGAAAGTCTTCGACGAAGAGCCAGCAGCGACCCTCATGCACGATCGGAAACGGGTCGGCGTAGAAGCGCCGCCCGTCGTCGGGCAACTCGCGCCAGCCGGATTCGGGGTGCTCCCCCAGCGCTAGGAGATCGGGCCCGTCGAGCCTGCGCCAGCCCGTACGCCAGTGTGGCGAGCGGTAGCCGAGACGGTAGAGCCGCTGGAGCGTGTTGCGTGCCGCGATCCGTAAGGCTCGCCGGCCGAGATCCGCGGTCGTCAGATGGGTCCTGGCAGCAGGCTCCTGCGGCATGGTCGAAATGGCGGTCGCCCCGCCGTCGAAGGCGGCAGCGATCATGGTCACCGTGCGCGCGAGCCCGTCTTCGAACATCGTCTGCACGACGCCGCGCACTTCGGTACCCAGGCGCGCCTCGCAGATCGTGCAACCATCCTCGGTCAGGCTCGCGAGCGGCACGCGGCCGGCGAGCAGGCTGGTGAGGAGCGCCACTTCGCCGGGCTGACCATCATATGCCAGACGCCAGACGCGGGTCTCGCCGGCCTCGACGACGTCGCCGCACAGGTCGACGACGAGGTCGGGCGTTTGGCCTGTCGGGCGCGGCCACGCAGCCGTGGCCGTGTCGTCGAGCGGTGCGGCGGGACCGTTCCGCGGCAAGCCGTGGAACAAGGCCTCGATCCGAAACAGCCTGTCCGCGTGATGCGGCCAGTCGTCGGAGCCGGGGCGGGCGTCGACCTCGATCCGGCAGTCGGGGCGCCGAGCGAGGCTGTCGATCAACGCAGCGTGCCAGAACCGCGGGCGTCGCCCGTCGAGCCGAAGTCTCACAAGCACGGGGCGTCCTGTATCGTTGTCGGGGTCCGCCCCATCGGTGATCTCACGCTCTCGGTGCAACGTTGGGTTCTCGGACGGCGATCTGGTTCTCAGCCTGTTGCTGACAGCTCTCGAAATGATTTGATAACCACGCAAAGCGATTTCTGAAGAGAATGCCTCGCATCGCCATGGCACAGAGACGTTCTACTACAAGTTTTTCAGTAAAATTTTCCTTGATGACCCGTACTTTTGGACAAAATCGCCGTTAGATTCAGGATCGCTACGATCGATTAGGTATTAGCGGTCTAAATTCTCGACGAAGCCGGCTCGGAGGAGTGCCTTCAAGCGCGGTTGGACGATCGCGCGGATTTTGCAGACCGGATTGCGGACGAGAGGACGGAGCTCCGCTTTGAACCAACAATGGCCAAGCGTGAGACAGGGAGAACGTGCTTCGGCTCAGTCGAACATGCTGCTGCCCTACGTCCCGGTCAGGCCCAGCCACCCGGCGAAGGATACGGCGGCCGATGTCGGCGACCTGTGGCGTATCATCGTGCGCCGCCGCGGGATCGTGCTGTTCACGACCGCACTCTTCGTGCTCGGCGCTCTTCTGTACAGCCTCCTTGCCGCGCCCCTGTTCTCCGCCACGTCGCAGCTCCTGATCGACCCGCGCAACCGGCAGGTGGTGAGTCGTGACCTCAACGACAGCGCGGTCGCTCCGGATGGCGGCGTCACCGTCGTCGAGAGCCAGGTCAAGGTCATCGAATCGGACTCGGTCCTCCTGCGCGCCATCGCCGAGACGGGGCTCGAGGACGATCCCGAGTTCGGCGCCCCGTCCCGGGGCCTGATCCAGGAGACCTTGCAGGACCTCAAGACGGCGCTGCTGGGCCACCATGAGATCGAGCGCAACCGCAGGACGCTAGCGCTGCTGAAGCTGCGGCGGAAACTCGCCGTGAAGCGGGCCGACAAGGTCTTCGTCGTGGACGTGATCGTGACCGCCTCCGATCCGGACAAGGCAGCCCGTATCGTCAACGCCATCGCCAAAGCCTATCTCGCCGATCAGGCCGAGGCCCGTTCGAACGCGGCCAACCGCGCCTCCGGCGAGTTGCGCGGCCGTCTCGACAGCCTTCGCACCGACGTCAACGCGGCGGAGACGCGGCTCGAAGCCTTCAAGGCCGCGAACGGGCTGATCGCGTCGAGCGGACGCCTCGTCAGCGAGCAGCAGCTGACCGACAGCAACGCCCGCCTGATCGCGGCCCGCAACCGTATCGCCGAGGCGAAGAGCAAGCTCCAGGACCTCCAGGGCGTCCGCGGCGCCGCCGTCGACACGAGCGCGCTGCCCGAGGCGATCCAGTCGCCGACGATCGAGCGGCTGCGCTCGCAATATTCCGAACTCGCCAGCAAGGAAGGCGATCTGCGCACGCAGATGGGCGCACGCCATCCCTACATGGCCGCCATCCGCACGCAGATGTCGGACGTGAAGCGTCTGATCGACACCGAACTCGGGCGCATCACCAAGGCGGCCGAGATCGAGGTTCAGCGCGCCCAGGCCGCAGAGAAGCTGCTGAAGGCCAATCTCAACGAATTGCGCACCGAGTCGGTGCAGACGAGCAAGGCCACCGTTCAGCTGCGCGAACTCGAGAGCAGCGTCCAGGCGAGCCGGTCCATCTACGACACCTATCTGGTGCGGTCGCGGGAGATCGCCGAGCAGGCCAACATCGACACGGCCAACACCCGGGTGATCACCTGGGCGCAGCCGCCCGAAGAGCGCAGCTGGCCGCTGCGCGGGCTGATCCTCTCCGCCGGCCTGATGGCGGGGCTCGGCATCGGCGTCGGTCTCGCGATGGTTCGCGAATACGCCAAGCCGGCTTTGCTCTCCCGCAGACAATGCGAGCGGCTGCTCGGGGCGCCGGTCCTGGCGACATTCCCGCCATCCCTGGGGCTACGCGATCCCTCCTGCCAGAAGGAAGCGATCGTCGCCCTCGATACCCTGCGAAGCCGGTTCAGGCCGCCGAAGGGGACCGAGCGTGCGCTTGTCGTCGTCGTCGCCGCGTCGGCCGGAGATGCCGGCGAGCAGCGATCGTTGATCGACGTCCTGTCCGGCACGGCTGTCGCGCGTGGGGACAGGGTTCTCATCGTCGAGGCCGACCTGAACGGTGAGGATCTCGGAAAGGGCGGTCTTCTCGAAGTGCTGCGCGGCGAGATGAGCCTCTATGCCGCCATCACGGCGGATGCGGCCACGGGCGCCCGCTGGCTCGGGATCGGCAACGGCGACAAGCCGGTGGACGGAGCCTTCGACAGGGCCAATGTCGAGCAGTTCCTCGACCATGTCGGCGGTCGTTTCGACCTCGTCCTGATCAATGGCGGGATCCTGGCCACGAATACCCGGATCGCCTCGGTGGTCGGCGCGGCGGATAGGCTTCTCGTGGTGGCGCAGGCCGGGCGGACCTTGCAGGCCGATCTCACCGATCTCGATCGTGTCGCCTCGGCGATGGGGCGGTCTGCGTTCGGTGCCCTGCTCGTCGACGACCGGGTTCGGTCGCGATGATGCAGGCCGACGCGCGCCTTTGGGCGCCGGAGCGGGCGAGCCTGACGCCCCCACCGGATCTCGCCCTCATCGCGCTGACGGTCCTCGTCTTCGGCGTATCCGGCGGAATGCTCTGGCTCGTCGGGATCAACTACGACGGGCTGACCGGCTCGGCGGTGCAGAAGATCCATCCGGCCACCTATCTCTCGATCCTGCTCCTCGCCTGGACGATGGCGCGCGTCGGCAACCCCGTGGCCAACGCGGTCACGGCGCTGGAGCGCCGGCCCGCCGGCCTCCTGCTCGGCCTGATGGGCATCGGCCTCGCCGTCCAGATCACCGTTCGTGGCGGCGCCGGCATCGCAGGCGCGATCGACACGTTCCTTCTGCCGGCCGTCGTCGCCATCCTCTTCATCGGTTGCGACGGGCGAACGATGAAGCGGATCGAGACGACGGTCCACGTCGTCATGGCCGTGAACGCGGCCCTCGGTCTCCTCGAGTTCGTGTCGGGCCAGCGCTTCTTCCCGTACCGGCTCGATGGCGCGCTGCTGGAATACGACACGCGCTCGGTCGCCCTGCAAGGCCATCCGCTCGCGAACGCGACCCTGACGGCCTGCTACGTCATCGCCCTTGCTTCCGGCGGCGGATCGCTCAGCGCGATGCGGCGGCTCCTCGTCATCGGCTTGCAGATCGCCGCACTCGTCGCCTTCGGCGGCCGCTCCGGAATCGTCGTCACCCTCGCCCTGGGCGGCGGCCTCGGACTCATCGGAGTGATCCGTGCCGTCATGAATGGGCGCATCCCGCTGCTCGCGGTGGCGGGCGCCGCCTTCGCCCTGCCGCTGCTCGGTCTCGTCCTCGCCGGCCTCGCCGGCTTCGGCTTCTTCGACGCGCTGATCGGGCGCTTCGTCGACGACGGCGGAAGCGCCAACGCGCGGGTCGTTGTGCTCGACCTGTTCAGCCGGCTGTCGTTACGCGAACTCGTGATCGGTCCGGATCCGACCATCGTCGACAGCATGCGGCGCATCAACGGGTTGGCGATGGGGTTGGAGAACCCGATCGTCCGGCTCATGCTCTACCAGGGCGCTGCGATGACCGCTCTGCTCACCGTGGCCCTGACGTTGTTCCTGTACGAGATCGGACTGCGCTGCCGGCCGGGCATCGCCATGCCGATGATCACGTTCGCCGTCCTCGCCAACACCTACGAGAGCGTCGGCAGCAAGACGACTCTGGTGGCGAAGTTCGTGATCCTGCTGCTCGCCCTCTATCGGGCGCCGACGCCGGAGGAAGAGGCGAACGGGGCCTGATCAGGGTCTCAGGCCGGAGACGGGCACACGCAGGCCCAGCGCCCCGAGCAGGTCCGGATCGAGTTCGCGGCTGGTGTCGTCCATGATCCCCATGCCATCGAACAGGTTCCAGAACGCCCACGGGAAGCCGAAGGCCTCCGCGCTCCGGCGCACGTCGCCGATATAGCGGGCACGGTCGGCGGCGTTCGCCGCGACGTAGCGGTGGTCGCTGACCAGGGCGCCGAACTCGCCCATCAGGACTTGCCCCGGCGGAATCGCGTTGCGCACCGACCAGTCGCGCACCTGCCCCAGGTAGCGGTCGACGAAGCCGCGGTCGGGACGAGCCGCGAAATACTCCGCGAGCTTCGACTCGGTCAGCCGGTAGGCGTCCGCCTTGTCCGGCTGCGGCGTCTCGTCGTCGCGCGCCATCCGGGCACGGACGGCTGCCAGCGTCGCGTCGAGACGTCCGGCGGAGGCCGGCCACGGCACCCCATTCAGGGCCCGGTAGACCGGCTCCCGCATCCAGGGCGCACCCTGATGGGTGAACAGGTAGGGCTCGTAGAAATGGAAGGTGTAGAGCAGCGGCCCGTAGAGCCGTAGCGGGGCCGGATCGAGCGCCGTCAGGCCTCGGATCATGCTGCCGCAGGCACCCGTCGCGACGAGCGTCAGCCGGGGCGCGGCGACGCGTGCCGCGGCGAGCAGGTCCGTCTGCACGAGTGTCCAGGAGGCGGCCGTGCAGTCCTGGGGCGGCTCGTTGACCGGCTCGAACGAGACCCGTTCGAGCGAGTACCGTGTCAGGTCCCGTGCGAGTTCCGCGACCAGTGCACGATAGGCCGGCAGCAGCGGAGCGCGGGTGTCGCCGTAGAGGTTGCCCGGGTTGTAGTGATGCGTCGCCGAATTGGCGTGGAGGTTGAGGACGAGGGTCAGGCCCTCGGCCAGGATCGCGGCGATCGCAGCGTGGAGGTCGGCGAAAAGCGCGGCGCGTTGCCTGCCGTCGAAGGCGAGGAAGGGGCCGGGATCGACGGGAAGCCGGACGAAATCGAAGCCCGCCCGCGCGAGGCGCGACAGGTCCGAACGTGTCGGGATCGGGCGCTGCTCCTGGAAGGCCGGCCAGCCGAAATCCGTGCGCGGCGCCGGATACTCGCGGGTCAGCGAGAACCACGGCCAGAGACTGATTCCGCGACGGATCGCGATCGGCTCGGATCCGGTGCGCGCCACCGCGGGTGTGCGGGGGAGGAACGCGCTGGCGAGCCCGCCCCCGATCACCGCACGCCGCGTGGCGCCGTCCTGCGGCATCAGCGGGTCGCGGTCGGTCCGTCGATAGACAGACCGTTCGCGGCTTCCGGCCCCGGCAGGTAGCCCTGGCGTGCCTTGGAGCGGCTCTCCGCCACGCCGACGATCATCGTCTCGTAGGCCTGCAGGATGTCCGTCCAGTCGAACCGCAGGGAGGCGAGCCGTGCGCTCTCGCGGGCTTTCCCGAGCGCCGCGTCGTCGGTGAGCGCGCGCGCGATCAGCGTCTCGCAGCTGTCGATGTCCTTGAAGTAGCTCTGATCCTCGCCGGCCGTGAGGCGGTTGTACGGATTGTCGTGGGCGATGACGGCGCTGCCGGCCCAGAGGGCTTCGACCAGCGACGGATTGGTGCCGCCCACGGTATGGCCGTGCAGGTAGGCCCTGGCGTGGAAGCGCAGCGCGCCGACGGTCACCGCATCGTAGATGGCGCCCGGAAAGATCACCTCGTCGCTCGCCGCCGCGCGGACACGCCGATGGTAGTCGTTCCCCTCGCGCAGCTCGCCGAGCACCACGAGCTTCGCTCCGCGCTTCGTCCGCGAAAAAGCCTCGACGATGGTGAGAATGTTGTTGTCCGGCTCGATCCGGCAGATCGAGACCATGTAACCTCCCGGCTGCAGGCCCAAGGTCGCGAGCGGGTCGCTCGGTGCCGTGAGGACCGGGTCGCCGCCATAGGGGATCATGCTGATGGCCCGGCGCGGCCGGCGCGTCGCGACATGGTCGGCGATGGCCGGATGGTCGGCGACGAGGTGGTGCGACGACCACGCCGCGATCCACTCGTTGACCCAGAACCATGCCCGCACCGGCATCGACCATTTCGGCCGGCGCCACTCGATGCCATCCATGTTGGTGACGATCCGGCGGCCGGCGAGACGCAGCAGAGGCAGGAAGATCGCGCCGTTGTAGCCGAGAACGAGGCTCACCGCCTCGCGCTGGGCGGCGTGCCGGACGCAGTGATAATCGAATTCGAGGGTCGCCCGCGGGCCGCGCGAGGACACCTGAACGTGGATGAGCTCGATCCCGCGCCAGGTCTCCGACCGGAACCGGGTGTCGACCTGCCCGACCTCGTCCTGGCAATACACGCCGACGGACCAACCGCGCTCCACGAGGAACAGGGCGAGCCGCTCCGCGAAGGTCTCGAAACCTCCGTGATCGGCGGGCAATCCGCGCGTTCCGAGAATCAGGAGTGAAGGAGCCGGCTGGGTCGTCATTCTGGCCATCGATTCCTGGGATCACGACGGCAAGATCGCAGATCCCGCCAATCACCCGCGACGCGATCATGCTGCGCCAATATTTAAGAATCGACCTATAGACCGTGGCGTCGGATCAATAGTCTCTACAGACGATGCCAAGCGGTGAATTTCCTATTAAAGTTAATTCACCCGCAAGAAGTAGGTAGATTATGCGCATCACGTGCGTTCATCAGGGCTTCGAACTCTACGGGTCCGACCGAAGCTTCATCGAAACCGTTCGCGTCATGCGTGAAACATGGCCCTCCGCTTCGATCGACGTGATTCTGCCGCGCCATGGCCCGATCGTCGCGCCATTGGAGCTGGTGGCCAGCCGCATCCTCGTCGAGCCGCTCTGGATCCTGCGCCGCCGCGACCTGCCGCGACTCGCGACGCTGGGGCTCCTGACCCTGCCGGTCGCCGTCGGCCGAGCGCTCCTGCGCATGGCCCGCAGCGACCTCGTCTACGTGAACACCTCGGTCGTAGCCGACTATCTGCTGGCCGCACGGTTCTTCCGTCGGCGCTGCGTGGTCCACATCCACGAGATCCCCGAAGGCTTCGTGCGCACCGTGCTGCGAACGCTGACGCGCTGGAGCGCCTGCGGGATCATCTTCAACTCGCGGGCGACACAGCGCGCCTTCGCGCCGAACCCCGAACGGCCGGGCCGCGTGGTCTATAACGGCATCGCCAATCCGGGCCGGCCGAAGGGGGCGGAGTATTGCGGCGACCGGCCGCTGCGCCTGCTGATGCTCGGCCGGATCAGCCGCATCAAGGGTCAGGATGTGATGGTCGAGGCGATGGCCCGGCTCCCCGAGGCGGTCCGCGACCGGATCGCCCTGCGGATCGTCGGCAGTGCGTTCGAGGATGCGGATCGCGAGCGCGTGCTGGCCGACGCCATCACCGAGGCCGGACTGGATCGGTCGATCGAGCGGCTGCCCTTTGCGCCGGACCCTTCCGAGCATTTCCGCTGGGCCGACATCGCCGTCGTACCCTCGCGCCTGCCAGAATCCCTCGGCCGGGTCGCGATCGAAGCGATGGCCTACGGGATCCCTCCGGTCGTCTCGGATATCGGCGGGCTGCCTGAAGTGGTGGAGGATGGCGTGAGCGGCTGGCTCGTCCCACCCGGCGATTCCGGTGCGCTGGCGCAGCGGCTGATGACACTGGTGACGGAGCCGGAGAGCTGGACGGAGTTTCCGGCGGCAGCCCGGCGGCGCTACTGCGCGATCTTCGCCGAGGAGGCTTCGGCTGCCGGCATGGTGGCCTGCTTCCGCGAGGTCCTCGACGGGCGGAGCGCGGGCGCACCGATGGATCAGGGCAGCGGCACGCTTCCGAAGGAGCCGAGCCGGTAAACGAGGGAACCCGAGTCTTCGTGGGCGATCCGCACCTCGCGGACCGCGCCGAGCAGGATCGCGTGGCTGTGACGCTCGATCACCTCGTCGATCTCGCAGTCGATGATCGCCTGGGCGCCAGCGAGGCCGGAGGCGCCGGACTTCATGACGAGCCAATCCGCACCCTGGTAACGCTCGGTCCCGCGCAGGGCGCCGATGCCGGCGAAGCGCTCGGCCACGGCCTGATGCTCGGCGCCCAGGACGCTGACGCAGAAGTGCCGCCGCCGCGCGATGACGGGCCAGGTCGACGACGACCGGTTGACGCAGACGAGCATGGTCGGCGGATCGACGGAGAGCGACACCGCCGACGTCGCCGTGAGGCCGACGCGCTCGTCGCCCGAGCCGGCGGTGACGACGACGACACCTCCGGTGAGCCGGCGCATCGCCATCTTCAAGAGGGCCGCGCTCGCGGGCGGCGCGGGGATGTCTCGGACCGAAATGTTCATCGTCCTCTCCTGATCCGCGACCGACCCTGCCGACGGTCCGACCGCAGAGAACGCGCGTTCCCCCCGATCGGCCCTCTGCCCCTTCGCCACGTTCGCCGCAATCGGGAATGCCATAGCCTGCCCGGTCGCAGCCCTCATTCGGCCGGTGCCGAATAGGCCGGTGCGTACGTAGCGCGCATCGGCACCGTGGTCTCCCTGCGCCCGACCGGGGCGTCTTCGTGCGGTGCTTCGGCCTCCGCGACGGCCGCGGCCGCCTCCAGGACCCGCTTGTCCGCCCGGCGCGCGAACTTGCGGAAGGCGATGGCCGATCCGAAGACGACGGCGAGCTCCGAGGCCGCCAATCCGGCCAGGGCATAATGCGGTGGCAGGGTCAGCAGCATCGGGATCATGATGGCGAAGCCGATGCAGGCGGCAGCGATCGCGCCCCAGGCGATGGTGCGGAACGCCGCCGACGCTTCGAGGTAGGCGCGCGGGATGGCGTAGAGCAGCGAGATCGCGACCACGCCCCACACGGCGAAGCCGATCAGGTTCATCGGCTCGTGGCTGAACCGACCCTTGAACAGGTAATGCTCGATGATCGGCAGCGCGCCCCACATCGCCAAGCCGTAGATCAGGCTCGCGATGGCGATCACCACGGTGGAGCGGACCACGATCCGATAGGCCGCGCTGGTGCGTCCCTGCGCCAGCAAGGCGGTGACCTCGGCCAGCGCCATGTTGGTCAGGGCATTTGTCGGGATGCGCAGCGGCGCGAACAGTACGAGCGTGGCCGCGATCGGCGCGTAGGCCGCCGGGCCGACGATGGCAGCGAAGGCGAGCGTCAGGCCCTGGCCCTGGACGGTGATGCTGGTGACCCCCGTCAACTGCCACAGCAGTGTCCGCCACAGGGACAGGTAACGCCGCCACAGCGACCGGCGCAGGGTGATGCGCAGCGGCTGGCGCAGGGCGAAGTAGGAGACGGCGATGCCGCAGGCATGGGCGAAGGCGAGCGACAGGAAGGCGTGGTCGAGGACGGCGGCGTCGCTGCCGTGCAGGGTGACCAGCGCGAACAGCAGGCCGACGCCCGCGTAGACGGCGTCGCTCATCCCCGCGATCCGCGCGGATTTCCGTGCCAGCAGGACGATGCGCAGATAGCTCCGGAAGGCGTAGAGGGCGATGAAGGCTCCGGCCGCCAGCGCTCCGTAGGCGCCGATCACCGCGAACAGGATGGCCGTCGCCAGGAGGCCCATGCCCAGCGCGACGACGAGCGCGCCGG
The DNA here is from genome assembly GCF_008040035.1 of Methylobacterium sp. WL9. Classification (NCBI taxonomy): domain Bacteria; kingdom Pseudomonadati; phylum Pseudomonadota; class Alphaproteobacteria; order Hyphomicrobiales; family Methylobacteriaceae; genus Methylobacterium; species Methylobacterium sp. WL9. Next base: position 17,231 of record NZ_VRVE01000037.1, on the reverse strand, counting down.
AGCCGAACACGATGTCGTAGCCGCGCTCGGCTGGCCGGCCGAGGCTGCGCGACAGAAACAGCGTCGCCGGGACTGCCACGAGCGCGCGGATATAGGCGATGCCCACGGCGCCGCTCGTGAACACGATGGCGAACAGGCCGTAATCGTGCTGGCTCAGCGTCCGCACCAGCACGACGTTCAGCACGAAGTGGAACAGGCTCTGGATCAGTTCACCGGACAGGATCACGGCGAACCGGCTGCCGAACCCGCCACGGGGCGCTGCACCGACCGACGCGGGCGTGCGAGACAGACGTCCGAGCACCGAAGACTTCAAGGCCTGGATCATGGTGCGAGAAACCGCGTTGCGAGGGTTCGCATGATGTCGTCCACCCCTTCCGAAAACATTTAACGTTGCCTCTCTAGGGTGAAGCCTCGGTCGGGCCCTGATCCGAGCCCATCGAACCAGTCCAGAAATGGCAAAGCCGCGCGTTCGAAGCTTCAGGTTGCAAGTTCGGGACCCCGGCATGGCGGACCGGCCGTTCGGATCCGGCACGTATTTCGGTGCGGGCATCCCGCCGGCGTGCCGTTCGGAGACAGGTGGAGGCGAGCGATGACGACGATCCGAGAGGCTTCATCGGCACCAGCCGCTTCCGCAGCGCTGCCACCCCGAGGCGTGCGCTGCCGCCGTGTCGAGCCCGCCGATATCGACGCGCTGGCGGTGCTTCTGACGCAGGGCTTTCCGGCCCGCAGCCTCGCAGACTGGCGCAAATCCCTGACGCGGCTCGGTGCCTGGACGGAGGCGCAGGGTCTGCCCGGTCTCGGCTTCGTGCTGGTCGACGGAGACACCCTCGTCGGCTGCCTGCTCACGCTCTTCGGAGCCGGAGGCACACGCTGCAACATGTCGAGCTGGTACGTCGCGGAGGGCTACCGCCGCTTCGGCACGATGCTGGTCAGCGCCGCCTTGCGCGACCGCTCCATCACCTACGTCAACATCTCCTCGGAGCGCCACACCCGGCCGATCATCGAGGCGCAGGGCTTCCGCCGCTACACGGAAGGGGTGATGCTCGCCGCACCGTTGGCGTCGCTGGCAGGGCTCGGCCGCGCGACGATTTCCCGGGAGCGTCCGGGCGGCGACGTGATCGTCGATCCCACCGAGGCCGCGCTGATGGACCACCACGCGGCGCTCGGCTGCATCACCTTCTGGTGCCTCGCCGACGGGCGGGCCTATCCCTTCGTCGTGGCGCGCCGGCTGATCAAGGGGCGCCTGCCGATCGCGCAGGTCGTCTATTGCGCGGAGGGGACGGACTGGCGCCGGCTCTCGCATGCCGTCGGCCGCGCGCTCGCCCGGCATGGCCTGTTCCTGCTCCTGCTCGACGCGCAGGGACCGGTGCCCGGCCTGCCCGGACGCTTCCTGGCTGGGCGCATGCCGAAATACGCGCGCGGACCTATAACCCCACGCTGTGGCGACCTTGCCTATACCGAGGCTGCGGTCATCGGGACTTGAGATCGCCGGCAGGACGACGCGTTCTCCAAATCTTCACGGCCTGAGCGCTACGCCTGTACGGCGCGCCTGCGACGGTCCGGATTGCACCATGCTCGACCAAGACGTCTCCAACGGTCCCGTCGCAAACCGCAACGCGGCCCAGGCGCTGGTGGATCAGCTCGCCGCGAACGGTGTCGAACACGTCTTCACGGTGCCCGGCGAGAGCTTCCTGCCGGTGCTCGACGCCCTCTACGAATCGAGCATCCAGGTCACGGTCTGCCGGCAGGAGGGCGGCGTCGCGATGATGGCGGAGGCCTACGGCAAGGCCACGGGCCGGCCCGGCATCTGCTTCGTCACCCGTGGACCCGGCGCGACCAACGCCTCGGCCGGCATCCACATCGCCCAGCAGGATTCGACCCCGCTGATCATGTTCGTCGGCCAGATCGAGCGGCATCTGCGCGACCGCGAGGCGTGGCAGGAGATGGACTACCGCGCCGCCTTCGGCCCGATCGCCAAATGGGCCACCGAGATCGACGACGCGTCGCGCGTGCCGGAATACGTCTCGCGCGCCTTCCATGCTGCCACCGGCGGCCGGCCGGGCCCGGTGGTGATCGCGCTGCCGAAGGACATGCTCAAGGATGCCTGTCCCGGACCGCTCGCCGCGCCCTGGCGCCCGGTCGAGGCCGCCCCAGGGCACGAGGAGATCGAACAGCTCGCGGCGCTTCTGGCCGAGGCCGAACGCCCCTTCCTGCTCCTCGGCGGCAGCCGCTGGAGCGAGGCAGCCTATCGCGACATCCACGCCTTCGCCGACCGTTTCGATCTGCCCGTCGCTACGAGCTACCGCCGCCTGCCGCTGTTCGACCCGCTGCACCCGGCCTATGCCGGCGATCTCGGCCTCGCGGCCAACCCGCGGCTCGTCGCGCGGGCCAAGGCGGCCGACCTGCTTATCGTGCTGGGCGGACGCCTCGGCGAAGTGCCGAGCCAGGGCTACGAGCTCCTCGACATCCCGAACCCGCGCACCCGCCTCGTCCACATCCATCCGGGGGCGGAAGAGCTCGGCCGGGTCTACGTCCCGCATCTCGCGATCAACGCCGCACCGAACCGCATGGCGGCGGCGCTGGCGCGGCTCGATGCGCCCGCGAGCGTGCCGTGGGCGAAGGAGACCCGCGCGGCCCATGCCGACTACCTCGCCTGGAGCGAGGCGGCGACGCCGCAGCCCGGCGACGTGAACCTCGGCGACGTGATGATCCACCTGCGCGAGACGCTGCCGGCCGACGCGATCCTCTGCAACGGCGCCGGCAACTACGCGGCCTGGATCCATCGCTATTACCGCTTCCGTCGCCTCGCTACGCATCTTGCCCCGACCTCGGGCTCGATGGGCTACGGCGTGCCGGCGGCGGTCGGGATCAAGCGGCTCTATCCCGATCGCACCGTGATCTCGCTCGCCGGCGACGGCGACTTCCTGATGAACGGGCAGGAATTCGCCACCGCCGTCCAGTACGACCTGCCCATCGTCTGCATCGTCTGCGACAATGCCAGCTACGGCACGATCCGCATGCACCAGGAGCGCGACTTTCCCGGCCGCGTCTCGGCGACCGACCTGCGCAACCCGGATTTTGCCGCTTACGCCCGGGCTTTCGGCGGCTTCGGCATCACCGTGGAGCGCACCGCGGATTTCCCGGCCGCGCTGGAGGCGGCGCTCGCCTCGGGCCAGCCTGCCATCATCCACCTGAAGATGTCGACCGACGCCATCTCGCCGGGCCTGAGCCTGACCGCGATCCGCGAGAAGGCTCTCGCCTCCCGGTGAGTTTCGACGCGCCTCGTACGGGCGTGGCTTACCGGCCGCGTCCGTGCGCGAAATCCCAGTAGAGCTGGCGGGCGAGTCGGAACATCGGGCCGGGCTCGTAGCGGACGTCGTCGAGGCCCACGACGGGCGCGACCTTGGCGAAATTCCCCGCCGTGAACAGCTCGTCCGCCTGTAGAAAATCCTCGTAGGACAGCGTCTTCTCGACGACGGTGACGCCCGCCGCACGCAGGAGGGAGACGACGCGCGCGCGCGTGATGCCGGCAAGAAAGGTCCCGTTCGGCACCGGTGTATAGACGACGCCGTCGCGCGCCAGGAAGGCGTTGGCGTTGGCGAATTCGGCGATGTTGCCGAGCCCGTCGCGCATCAGGCAATTGCCGAAGCCGCGCGCCTGCGCCTCCATCAGCGCCCGCGCGCCGTTCGGATAGAGGCAGCCGGCTTTGGCGTCGACCGGAGCCACCTCGATCGACGGCCGGCGGAACGGCGAGAGCGTCGCCCGCACGCCGGACGGCAGCGGCATCGGCGCGTGGTAGATCGACAGGCACCAGTTGGTGGAATCGGGGTCGAAGCGCACGCCGCCGGCAAAGCCGAGCTCCGCCCAGTACATCGGGCGGATGTAGAGTTCCGCATCATGCGGGAAGCGGGCGAGCCCCTCGCTCACGAGTTCGTCCCAGCGCGCCACGTCCACCTTGGGCAGCAGCCCCAGCGCCGTGGCCGAGCGGTTCACCCGCGCGAGGTGCAGGTCGAGATCCGGCGTCATGCCCTCGAAGGCACGCGCGCCGTCGAACACGGTCGAGCCGAGCCACGACCCGTGCGTCCGCGGACCCATCATGCGGACGTTGCCGGGATGCCAGGCATCCTCGAAATAGGTCCAGGTCTCGGGATCGGGCGCCGTCATGGCTCGGGTCTCACTCAAAAAGGGACAGTCGGTGCTCAGGCGGCCCCGGCAGGGCCGACCTGGAAGCCGCCGGAAGAGCCGCCCTTCACCATCCGGACGAGCCGGGCGAAAGCCCGCATGCCGAGGCCGACCGTCTTCGGCAGGGTGCGGCGGCAGAAGGCGACCTTCTTGACGTAGCTCTCGACATGCCAGTGACACACGGCTCCCCGAGGCAGGAACAGCACATCGCCCGGCCCGAAGGTCTTGGGCGGGTTGTGGCCGTCCGAGATCGTCGCCGATCCTTCGAGGAAGTAGATCGTCTCGTCGATCTCGTAGATCCACTGGAACTCGCCGGCGGTGCAGTCCCAGACCAGCGTGCTGGCGAGGCCGTCCGCGCTGCGCGACAGGGTCGCGTTCCGCGCGAGCGGATTGCCCTTGCGGATCCAGCTCGGCTCGATCGGGGCCGCCCTCAGGTCCACGGAGGTCACGGACGGAATCATCGGTATCGTCGCCACGGTCGCCCTCATGAGAATTGCGTCGGCGCCCACGGCGTTCCGGGGCACTGCTGCATCAGAGAGAGCCGTTATTGGCAAAATCTGCAAGAATTCCTTCCGCGGATCATTAACGACGCAAGAATATGCTTCGGTTTCGATAGATCCGGCGCGTGGAGACTGAAAGGAACACGTTTCGTTTCGATACGCCTGTGCCGATCTGCGACACGGGCGCCGAGGCCATCGAGACGGGTCGGTCTCAGCCTGATGTGGTCTTGAATATTCGATGATCGATTGCATGCAGTATCACATGAAAAATTTAACCACGAATGCGAAGCATTGTCGTTCATCATAGTTCTCAATGGTCTGTCTCGATTTGGTGCGCGAAAGCTTGGTGCAGGCCTTGCTGGAAGGCCGACACGCTTTCTTTCCGAGACGGAACGCCCCATGCGCAGCGAGACGATCGCCGTACACGCCGGCTTCGATCACGATCCGACGACGCATGCCGTGGCGGTTCCGATCTACCAGAGCGTCGCCTACAGCTTCGACAGCGCCGATCACGGCGCGGCCCTCTTCAACCTCGAAGAGGAGGGCTACCGCTACAGCCGGATCTCCAACCCGACGGTGGCGGTGCTGGAGAAGCGGGTCGCCGAACTGGAGGGCGGCCATGCGGCGCTCGCCGTCGCCAGCGGCCAAGCGGCCCTGCATTACGCCATCGCGACGCTGGCCGACCACGGCGGCAACATCGTCTCGGTGCCCCAGCTCTACGGCACGACGCACACGCTGCTCGCCCACGTGCTGCCGCGTCAGGGCATCCAGTGCCGCTTCGCCGCCAGCGACGACCCGGCCGAGATCGCCAAGCTGATCGATGACGACACCCGCGCGGTCTATTGCGAGTCGATCGGCAACCCCGCCGGCAACATCTGCGACATCGAGGCGCTCGCCCGCGTTGCCCATGCCCGAGGCGTGCCCCTCGTCGTCGACAACACGGTGGCGACGCCGATCCTGCTGCGGCCGATCGATTACGGCGCGGACATCGTCCTCGGCTCGCTGACCAAGTTCATGGGCGGCCACGGCACGACCATGGGCGGCTTCATCGTCGATTCCGGCCGGTTCGACTGGAAGGCGCAGGCCCGGCGCTTCCCGATGTTCTCGGTTCCGGACGTGTCCTATCACGGCCTCGTCTACGCCGAGCATTTCGGCAAGGGCGCCTTCGTGGCCCGCGCCCGCAGCGTCTACCAGCGCACCACCGGCGCCGTGCTGCCGGCCATGAGCGCCTTCCTGCTCCTTCAGGGCATCGAGACCGTGGCCCTCCGGGTCGAGCGGCACGTGCAGAACGGGCGCAAGGTCGCGGAATTCCTGCGCGCGCATCCCGGCATCGCCTGGGTCAATTACGCGGGTTTCCCTGACAACCCGCATCACGCGATGGCCCAAAAATATCTCGGCGGCGAGGGTTCGTCGCTGCTCACCTTCGGGGTGCGTGGCGGCTTCGAGGCCGGCAAGTCGTTCTACGACGCGCTGAAGCTGGTGAAGCGCCTCGTCAATATCGGCGACGCCAAGTCGCTCGCCTGCCATCCCGCTTCGACCACGCACCGGCAGATGACGCCGGCCGAGCAGAAATCGGCCGGTGTCTCGCCCGAGATGATCCGGATCAGCGTCGGCATCGAGCACATCGACGACATCACCGACGATCTCGCTCAGGCCCTCGACGCCGCCACCGCCTTCGCCCGCGCCGCGTGAGCACCGTCGGGGCAGCGGCAAACTAGGAGTTACCGGCGATGCTCGATCATGGACATGCGAGCTCCGCTCCCGCCTTCGGGTGGGACGGTTCCGTCCCGGCGCCGGCCATGCCGGCGCGGGCACGCGTCGCGCCGCCGTTGCGGATCGGCCTCCTGAACAACATGCCCGATGCGGCCTTCGTCCAGACCGAACGGCAGTTCCGGCAACTAATCGGGCACGAGGCCGTGCTCGCGCCGTTCGTCTTCCGCGACCTGCCGCGCGGTCCTCTCGTCCGGGCGCATATCGATGCGCATTATGCGCCGCACGAAGCGCTCGCCGCTGCGGGCCTCGACGCTCTCGTCGTGACAGGATGCGAGCCGAAGGCCGACAGGCTCGATGACGAGCCCTTCTTCGGACCGCTCGGCATGGTGGTGGACTGGGCGGAGGTCAACACGGTCTCGACCCTGTTTTCCTGCCTCGCGTCGCACGCGGCCGTCCTCCATCTCGACGGTATCCGGCGTAGGCCGCTGGCGGCGAAGCATTCCGGTGTCTTCGCCTGCTCGGCCGTCTCCCATCCTCTGCTGGCCGGAATGCCCGAGACCGTCGCGGTGCCGCATTCCCGCTGGAACGACCTATCCGAGTCGGATCTCGTGGCGCACGGTTACACGGTGCTGCGGCGCTCGGCCGAAATCGGGGTCGACCTCTTCGTCCGCGAGTCCGGCAGCCTGTTCGTCTTCCTCCAGGGCCATCCCGAATACGCGCCCGACAGCCTCGCCCGCGAATACCGCCGCGACGTCGGCCGGTTTCTCGACGGCAGCCGCGACACCTGCCCGCCACTGCCGGAGAACTACTTTTCGCCCGAGGCCGTCGTCCGACTCGATGCCTTCGCGGCCGAGGTGCAGGCGCGGCGTGAACCGGCCCTGTTCACCCGGTTCCCGAGCTTTGCCGCCGCTCCCCCGCACGCGCCCGCTTGGCAGGCCCCTGCGGCGCAGCTCTTCCGCAACTGGATCGCCCAGGTCGCACTGCGCCGCGTGGTCGTTGCGGACCGTTGCGCCGTCTGAAGCCCATCCTTCCGCAACGCAGAGCCACGATGGCCGCTTCCCCTCTTTCCCAACCGTCGCCACGGCCGTCCTCGACTTCGGGCTGGATCGGCGCGCTCGAGCGCACGGCCCGCATCGACGCGCAGCCCGAACGCATCTTCCCCCGCGTGATCGACGAACTGGCCGCCCGCCACGGCGCTGCGCCGGCCCTGATCGGCACGGACGAAACCTTGAGCCACCGCGAGCTCGCGGCGCGCCAGAACCGCTATGCCCGGTGGGCCCTCGATCTGGGACTCGCCAAGGGCGAGACCGTCGCCCTCCTCATGACGAACCGGCCGGATTTCCTGGCCATCTGGCTGGGGATCACGCGGGTCGGCGTCCGGGTCGCCCTCCTCAACACCAATCTGCGCGACCGCAGCCTCGCCCATTGCATCGACGTGGCGGCCCCCCGCATCCTCATCGCGGACAGGGAACTCGCCGAGGCCGTCGCGAGTGCCGAGCCGCATCTCGTGAAACGGCTCGATATCGTCTGGCAGGGGATGGGCGCCGACGGTGCGTCCCTGTCCGAGGCCGCGGCAGGCTATTCCGAGGCTCCGCTGCAGGACGGCGAGGGACCGGCCGTCGGGGTTCGCGACGAGGCCCTGCTGATCTTCACCTCCGGCACCACCGGCCTGCCCAAGGCCGCCCGCGTGAGCCACCACCGGATCATGATGTGGACGCACTGGTTCGCCGGGCTGATCGATGCCGGCGCGGACGACCGGATGTACAATTGCCTGCCGCTCTACCACTCGGTCGGCGGTGTCGTTGCGCCCGGCAGCGTGCTCCTCGGCGGTGGCGCGGTGGTCATCCGGCAGAAGTTCTCGGCGAGCGCTTTCTGGCGCGACGTCACAGAGAGTGGCGCGACGATGTTTCAGTATATCGGCGAACTGTGCCGCTATCTCACCGTGGCGCCGCCGGACCCGTTCGAGCGCCGGCATGCCCTGCGTCTCTGCACCGGCAACGGCATGCGGCCCGATGTCTGGGAGCGTTTTCGCGATCGCTTCGCCATCCCGCGCATTCTCGAATTCTATGCGGCAACCGAGGGCACGGTCTCGCTCTACAACGTCGAGGGCAAGCTCGGCGCCGTCGGGCGGGTGCCGTCCTTCATGGCGCGGCGCTCGCCGGCTCTGATCGTGCGCCACGACGTCGAGACCGGATTGCCGCTGCGCGATGCCGCCGGCCGCTGCGTCCCGGCCGAACCGGACGAGTCCGGCGAGCTGCTGGGACGGCTCTCGTCCAAGGCCGAACACAGCTTCGAAGGCTACACGAGTGCCGAGGAGACCAGCCGCAAGGTCGTCCGCGACGTGCTCCAGCCGGGCGATGCCTGGATGCGGACCGGCGACCTGATGCGCCGGGACGTGCAGGGCTTCTTCTATTTCGTGGACCGGATCGGCGACACCTTTCGCTGGAAGGGCGAGAACGTCGCCACCACCGAGGTCGCCGAGGCGATCGGCAATTGCCCGGGCGTGATCGAGGCGAGCGTCTACGGGGTTGCGGTTTCCGGTGCCGAGGGCCGGGCCGGCATGGCTGCGCTCGTCATCGGTCCCGACTTCGAGCTCGAGGCCCTGCATGCCGTCCTCGCGGAACGCCTGCCGGCCTATGCCCGCCCGCTCTTCCTGCGGATCGTGCCGACATTCGCCCATACTGAGACCTTCAAGCAGAAGAAGGGCGCGCTTGCTGCCGAGGGGTTCGATCCGAGCCGGATCCGGGATGTTCTTTATGTATGCCTCGACGATCGCTATCGGAGGCTCGATCCGTCTCTATTCAAAGAGATCTGCGAGGGGAAACTGCGCCTCTAGTTTAATGATGCCAGCCCATCAGGAGAGCCTCCCGGGCGGGCATCGAGGGGCGACGTTCTCTGACGTGATCTTGGAAGAACGGGACTCGTGAGCCCCAGGCCAAGCGAAGAGGCCGATGATCTCAACCTGCGCCCGCCCGCGAAGGCTCACGGCAATCGGCTTGGGATCGAGGGTCTGCGCGTCTCCCGCGCCCGCGTGACGTCACTCGACACCGCACCCGGCCCATAGCAAAAGGGCTGGAAACGACGAGGTGGGTCGAGAGAATGCTGGAAGCACGCAACCGCGACAAGCCGTGGATCATCCGCACCTATGCGGGCCATTCCAACGCTGCGGAATCGAACAAGCTCTATCGCGGCAACCTCGCCAAGGGGCAGACCGGCCTCTCGGTCGCCTTCGATCTGCCGACGCAGACCGGCTACGATCCAGATCACGAGCTCGCGCGCGGCGAGGTCGGCAAGGTCGGCGTCTCGATCGCGCATCTCGGCGACATGCGGACGCTGTTCAACGACATTCCGCTGTCGCAGATGAACACCTCGATGACGATCAACGCCACGGCGCCGTGGCTGCTGTCGCTCTACCTCGCCGTGGCCGAGGAGCAGGGCGCGCCGCTCGATGCTCTCCAGGGCACCACGCAGAACGACATCATCAAGGAATACCTCTCGCGCGGAACCTACGTGTTTCCGCCGAAACCTTCGCTTCGCCTGACCAAGGACGTGATCCTGTTCACGACCAAGGAAGTGCCGAAGTGGAACCCGATGAACGTCTGCTCCTACCACCTGCAGGAGGCGGGGGCGACGCCGGTCCAGGAGCTGTCCTACGCGCTGGCCATCGCCATCGCCGTGCTCGACACGGTGCGCGACGATCCCGAATTCGACGAGGCGAGCTTCGCCGACGTGTTCAGCCGGATCTCGTTCTTCGTGAATGCCGGCATGCGGTTCGTCACCGAGATCTGCAAGATGCGGGCGTTCGCCGAACTCTGGGACGAGATCGCCCAGGAGCGCTACGGCATCACCGAGGCCAAGAAGCGCATCTTCCGCTACGGCGTGCAGGTGAACTCGCTGGGGCTGACGGAGCAGCAGCCCGAGAACAACGTCCACCGCATCCTCATCGAGATGCTGGCCGTGACGCTGTCGAAGCGCGCCCGCGCCCGCGCCGTGCAGCTGCCGGCCTGGAACGAGGCGCTCGGGCTGCCGCGGCCCTGGGACCAGCAATGGTCGATGCGCATGCAGCAGATCCTGGCCTTCGAGACCGACCTTCTCGAATACGAGGACATCTTCGACGGTTCGAAGGTGATCGAGGCGCGCGTCGAGGAACTCAAGGAGCAGACCCGTGCCGAGCTGAAGCGCATCGCCGAACTCGGCGGCGCGGTGTCGGCCGTCGAAGCGGGCGAACTCAAGCGGGCCCTCGTCGAATCCAACGCCAAGCGCATCTCGGCGATCGAATCGGGCGATCAGGTCGTGGTCGGCGTCAACAAGTGGCAGCAGGGCGAGCCGTCGCCGCTCACCGCCGGCGAGGGCGCGATCTTCACCGTCTCCGAAACCGTCGAGATGGAGGCCGAGGCCCGCATCCGCGAATGGCGCCAGAAGCGCGACGACAACGCCGTCGGCAAGGCCCTCGACGATCTCGAACAGGCGGCGCGCTCGGGCGCCAACATCATGCCGGTCTCGATCGCGGCGGCCCAGGCCGGCGTCACCACCGGCGAGTGGGGCCAGCGCCTGCGCGAGGTGTTCGGCGAGTACCGTGCGCCGACCGGCGTGACTTTGGAGACGGTGACCTCGGGTGCGGCGGAGGACGCGCGGCTGCTCATCGCCGATCTCGGCGAGCGCCTCGGCGAAACGCCGAAGCTGGTGGTCGGCAAGCCCGGCCTCGACGGCCATTCGAACGGCGCCGAGCAGATCGCCCTTCGCGCCCGCGATGTCGGCTTCGACGTGACCTATGACGGCATCCGCCAGACTCCGGCCGAGATCGTTGCCAAGGCCAAGTCGACCGGCGCGCACGTGATCGGTCTGTCGATCCTCTCGGGCTCGCACGTACCGCTGGTGCGCGACGTGAAGGCGAAGCTGCGCGAGGCCGGCCTCGATCACATCCCCGTCGTCGTCGGCGGCATCATCTCGACCGACGACGAGTTGGTGCTCAAGAACATGGGCGTCACGGCGGTCTACACGCCGAAGGACTACATCCTCGACACGATCATGGTCGGGCTCGCCAAGGTCGTCAGCCGGTCCCTCGACAAGCGGGACGCCGAGCGCGCCGACACCGAGGCCGGCGTGAAGGGTGCCACGCCGCGCAAGGACGGCGCCGAAACGGTCTACTGACGGGGCCGGATCGACCCGCGCCTACTAAAAAAGCCCTCTCCGTCGAACGGAGAAGGCTTTTTGCGTCGCGGCTGCTCAGACCGGTCTGCGCCGCAGGGCATGCACCGAGAAGAGTCCGTCCGGGTCGGTCCAGACCTCGCCGGCAGCCCAACCGGCCTGTGCCGCGAGATCCCGGAAGCTGGCGATCGAGTATTTGTAGCTGTTCTCGGTGTGGATCGATTCACCTGCCGCGAAGTCGAAGCGGCGGCCGGCGATGTCGATCTCCTGCGCTTCACGGCTGACGAGATGCATTTCGATCCGTGAGGCCGCGGCGTTGAAGAAGGCGCGGTGGTGGAAGCTGTCGTCTGCGAAGCCCCCGGCCAGTTCGCGGTTGATCCGGGTCAGGAGGTTCAGGTTGAAGGCGGCCGTCACGCCGGAGGCGTCGTCATAGGCCGCCTCGAGCACATCGGTGTCCTTGACGAGATCCACGCCGACGATGAGCTGAGAACCCTCGCCAAGAATCGCACCGAAGGTGTCGAGCAGACGGATCGCTTCCTCCGGCCGGAAATTACCGATGGTCGAACCGGGGAAGAAGCCCGCGCGCGGCGCATTGCCCACCGTCGCCGGCAAGGCGAAGGGGCGGGTGAAGTCGGCCACGACCGGCTCGACCGCAAGATCCGGAATATCGCGGCGAAGACCCTCGGCCTGGGCCGTCAAGAACTCGCCGGAGACGTCGACGGGCACGTAGGCCGTGAGATCGCGCAGATGGCGCAGCAGCCGGCGCACCTTCACCGTGGAACCGGCCCCGAACTCGACGAGCGCCGCGCCCGACGGCAACGCGGCGGCGATGGCCGGGCCGTGTTCGTCGAGGATCCGCAGTTCGGTGCGGGTCGGATAGTATTCGGCGAGGCCGGTAATGCCCTCGAATAGCTCCGAGCCGGCCGCGTCGTAGAAATACTTCGCCGGAAGGGCCTTCGGCGTTGCGGCGAGGCCGTCCCAAACGTCTTCGAGAAACTGACGGTCGTCGGGCAGGCGGCTGATCGGGCTGGCGCCCTCGAAACGGGGATTGACGGTCAAAAGGCGTCCTCCGGCCGGGGCTCGGCGTCCCCGTGCGAGCGGTTGTGTTTGCGGGTGAGAAACGAGCCTTGAGAACGTTTGTTCACGGCGGCCGGTTGCTTAGAGCCGTACCCGACCCGATTGCATCAGGCCGGCGTCTCTAAGCCTCTGTTGTGACGCGTTTTTTCTCGACCAACCGGCATTCACTTGGTCGGAAAGCACTTTAGACGCGGGCGTCGGCGAGCCGCAGCCCGGTGAATTGCCAACGCTGGTGGGCATAGAAGAAGTTGCGATAACCCACCCGCGCATGCCCCTCGGACGTGGCAACGGACGAACCGCGCAACACGTATTGGTTGGACATGAACTTGCCGTTGTATTCGCCGAGCGCGCCGGGCAGCGGCCGGTAGCCCGGATAGGCGCCGTAGGCGCTGCGCGTCCATTGCCAGACATGGCCGAAGGCGTCGCCGAGCAGGCCGTCGCGCGCGGCGATCTCCCATTCGGCTTCGGTCGGCAGGTCGCGTCCGGACCAGCGGGCGAAGGCGTCGGCCTCGTAGTAGCTGATATGGGTGACGGGCTGGGCCGGATCGATCGGGCTGATGCCGCCGAGCGTCATGCTCGACCAACCGTCCCCAGTGCGGCGCCAGTAGCCCGGTGCCTCCCAGCCCTCCGACTGCAGCTTCACCCAGCCGTCCGACAGCCACAACTCGGCGCGCGCATAGCCGCCGTCCGCGATGAATGCGAGCCATTGCGCGTTGGTGACCAGCGCCCGGTCGATGGTCGCCGGCAACACGAGCACGTCGTGCCGGGGCGACTCGTTGTCGAAGGCGAAACCCTCGCCGTCATGCCCGATCTGCGTGATGCCGCGCGACAGCTCCACGCGGCCCTTGCCGCCCTCCGAAGCCGGCCAGCGCCAAGCCTCGTCGTAGGCTGGCCCCAGCGGGTTCTGCGCGAAGGCGTGCAGGATGTCGGTGAGCATCAGCTCCTGATGCTGCTGCTCGTGATAGAGGCCGATCTCCAGGATCGGCAGGATGGTTTCGAGGGCCTGATCCGACGCCTCGCGCAGCAGGGCTTCGATGGCGCGGTCGACATGGGCCCGGTAGCCCTGGGTCTCCATCGCCGTCGGCCGGGTGATCATGCCGCGCATGAAGCGGGGCTGCCGCGGGCCAGCCTGCACGTAGTACGAATTGAAGAGGTAGTGCAGGCGCTCGTCGTAGATCCGGTAGTCCGGCCGAAGCGCGCAGAGCAGGAACTGCTCGAAGAACCAAGTCGTATGGGCCCGGTGCCACTTGGTCGGGCTCGCATCCTCCATCGACTGGACCTGCTGGTCCTCGGGCGAAAGCGGGGCTGCGCGTTGCTCGGTCTCGTCGCGGACCATTCGGAACGCGGCGATCCAGGCTTCGCGATCCACGGGCCGGGCGTCGAGGCGAGGCGGAGGGAAGGCGGCGCGGTCGAAGGAACCGGGGAAGTGGGAAATCGCTGCGCTGGCGGCCATTCCTGGATTCTCTTTCTCTCAGATTGCCGGGATGTAGCCTCGAATTTCTTCCGGACAACGCCCGAGCGCCTGCGCCGTTCGTCGCGGCCTCGGCAGGACGAGCGGGAGAGCCTCGCGATGCACAGGCATTTCACGGCCTCGCTCCGCCCGGATCGCGAATCCGTGCTCCGTTTGCCGGCGCGGTGAGGCTGCGTTAACCGTCCCGGATCGACACTGGCCCTTCGGGCGATGTCGGGTGACGTCATGCGGATCGATCTGATGGCCGGAGCGACACTCTCCGCGGCGTATCCCGCGCAGAGCCCCCAACCCCTGATCCTCGTCTTCGATTCCGGCCTCGGCGGCCTGACCGTGCTGGAGAAGGTTCGCCGCGCGCGGCCCGACGCGCGCTACGTCTATGCCGCCGACGATGCGGCGTTTCCCTATGGCGGGCTGACCGAGCCGGCGCTCGTCGCCCGCGTGCTGGCGGTGATGGAGCGCCTGCTGGCGCTCCACGCCCCCGACCTCGTCGTGATCGCCTGCAACACGGCCTCGACGGTGGTGCTTCCGAGCCTGCGCCAGCGTTTCATCACGCCCTTCGTCGGCGTGGTGCCGCCGATCAAGCCGGCGGCGGCGGCGACGCGCTCGCGGGTCGTCACCCTACTGGCCACGCCCGGCACGATCGCCCGCAGCTACACCCGCGATCTCGTCGCCGCCTATGCCGGCGATTGCGACGTGACCCTCGTCGGCGCGCCGAACCTCGCGCGCTTCGCGGAAGCCGAGATGGCCGGCGAGCCGATCGACGATGCGGTATTGGCGGCGGAGATCGCGCCCTGCTTCGTGACCCTGGCCGACGGTCGGCGCACGGACGTGGTCTGCCTGTCCTGCACGCACTACCCGCTGCTGCTGCCGCGCTTCGAGCGCCTCGCGCCTTGGCCGGTGACCTGGATCGATCCGGCTCCGGCGATCGCGCGACGGGTGGTTCAGTTGCTCGGGCCGGTTGTGATGGCCCCCCAGGACGCCGCGCCGACCGTGCTCGGTACCTTCACGGGTGGCGCCGGCTTGAACCCCGCGCTGGAGCGCTCGCTGGCCAAACGCGGGTTAGAGACGTTGACGGTCGAGCCGATGCCGCTGGTCCGTCAGTAACGTCTTTGCCTGGACAGCATCTTACAGACTGTCGTCATGCCGGGGCCGCGTAGCGGAACCCGGAACCCACCCGAGATGCGACGCGGAGACAGGGCGTCGAGGCCTGTCGTAGGTTCCAGGTTCTGCTGCGCTGCCCCGGAATCACGGTGGAGATGTCGCGAACTACAGATCGTTGCTCGGGCTTGCTGAGCGTTGACCTCAGTTCGGAGCCCTGTGCGATCGATCACTCTTGATTGACCTGTCCCGGCTTTCCGTCTAGGCACGCGCGGTTCGCGGGGCTCCGGTTTGGGGCCCCGTGACGTTTTCAAGCGCACCCGCGAGCGGCCAACGGCCGGTCTGTCGCCCCCGCGCCGTTGCTGGGGGAGAGGAGGGCGCGTTCCTCTAGCTCAAGTTTCTTGAGAGGAACCGCGAATGTCAAAACGCATCGAGGCGAAGCACAAACTCGATCGCCGGATGGGCCAGAACATCTGGGGCCGTCCGAAAAGCCCGGTCAACCGTCGTGAATACGGCCCCGGCCAGCACGGCCAGCGCCGCAAGGGCAAGATGAGCGACTTCGGCACGCAGCTGCGCGCCAAGCAGAAGCTCAAGGGCTATTACGGCAACATCACCGAGAAGCAGTTCCGCCGCTACTACGCCGAGGCGATCCGCCTGCGCGGCGACTCGGGCGAGAACCTGATCGGCCTGCTCGAGCGCCGTCTCGACGCCGTGGTCTACCGTGCGAAGTTCGTGGCGACGCCGTTCGCGGCCCGTCAGTTCGTCAACCACGGCCACATCAAGGTCAACGGTCGCCGGGTCAACATCCCGAGCTACCAGGTGAAGCCGGGCGACCAGATCGAGATCAAGGAGGCGTCCCGCCAGCTCGAGTTCGTGGTCGTGGCCTCGCAGCTCGCCGAGCGCGACGTCCCCGACTACATCGAGGCGGATCACGCCAAGATGACGGCGCGCGTCACCCGTGTCC
The DNA here is from genome assembly GCF_008040035.1 of Methylobacterium sp. WL9. Lineage (NCBI taxonomy): Bacteria > Pseudomonadati > Pseudomonadota > Alphaproteobacteria > Hyphomicrobiales > Methylobacteriaceae > Methylobacterium > Methylobacterium sp. WL9. The sequence goes on along the minus strand of NZ_VRVE01000037.1, from coordinate 1,078 downwards.
CGGCCCTGAACGAGGTGCCGTACCCGGTCCAGATGGAACCGAACCTGGTCATCGAGTTCTATTCGCGCTGATCTCTCGATCAGGGCCGAGAACGCAGAAGGGCCGCCCGGTGGGGCGGCCCTTTTTTCATGCGCTGTCTCCGGCCAGTACGGACCCGACCCAACACCTCGCCCTGAAGCGCCGGAGCGAAGCGCAGGCCTCGAAGGATCTCCAGATCCCGTTGCGATCCCTGGAGAACCCTTCGGGGCACGCTGTCGCGGGCACCTCAGGCCGGGGTTTGGGGTGGGACGACGGAAGAGCGAACGGCTTCGGCTCGGATCCGTTTAGGCCGTAGCCACAAGGGGGCGGGCAGCCTCGTGCACCCTCATCTCGTGGGGAGATCAGGTTGCGGGGGCCGTTCGGCGCGGGAGCCGCGCATCGCCGGGGATTGCGATGCGGACAGGGCGCTCGGGGGCAGACCTTCGGCATTGCCGCCTGCTGAAGGTGCTCCCGGAAAAGCGCTCGATGCAGCTTGCACGTGCCGCTCGCGATCGAAGGCGTAGCCGGCATTCACTCCGGCATAGAAGCCGGTGAAGTCTTCCGCGCATGCAGGGGAGACCCCGAGTGCCAGGGCGATCAGAAGAGCCAGACGGCGATCGGGTTGAGAGATGCTCACGCGCTGATCCGTGGCCGGCCGTTCAGGTGTGCCGACGGCCGTCGATGATCGATCCGAAACCCAGCGCGACTATGGCGGCGGTCTAGCTGCCGCCGTCGAGCCAAGCAGTCTACAAACGAAAAGAGCCGCGATCCGGTCTCCCGGATCGCGGCTCTCGATTCCGTTGGTCGCGTCGATCAGTAATCGACGCTGACGCTCTGGGCCTCGCGGCCCTTCTGGCCGTCGATCACGCCGAGCGTGACCGTCTGGCCTTCCGCGAGGGATTCGAGACCCGCGCGGGAGAGGGCGGAGCGATGGACGAACACGTCCTTGCCGCCGTCGTTGACCGAGACGAAGCCGAAGCCCTTAGCTGGGTCGTACCACTTCACGGTTCCGGTCATCTCGACCGAAGGACCGCTGGCGATACGTCCACCGCCACCGCCA
>NZ_VRVE01000036.1:0-38051 GCF_008040035.1 Methylobacterium sp. WL9 | reverse complement strand
AGGCAGAGTTCCAGGCCAAGTTCGAGCCGGCTCGGCGCGACGTCCGGCCGTGCCGGCTCGAACTTGGCCTGGAACTCTGCCTCGCGTTCGGGCTCCGCCTGCGGCTCGGCCGCCCTCGGTTTCACCACATCCGTCTTCGCCGGAGGGTCGACCCAGCCGGCGGCCGGCTCGGCCCGCGCGGAAGCACCGGCGAGCAGGAGCGCGGTCAGACTGGATGCGGTGAGGGCAAGGAAGGGGCGCATGACTGACCGGGATATGGCGGACCGGGATTCCGGTCGAGACTGGTGGCCGAGCGTCACGGGCTCGACCTCTTGCAACGTCGGCGGATGCCGGCGCGGTTCCATCGCGCGGGTCCCGGTGCATGCCAGGGCGGCGGCGGCGGAGCAAGCTGCCGCGAGGCGGCTCTTGCCTGCGGGGATCCGGCGAGCGCCACCGCGGCCGGCCGCATTTCCCTCGGTCGTCCGGCCTTGCCGCCACGCTCGGACTCCCCACCTTGGGCGTGATGGGTCCGGGCCCCTCTGGCGGTCGAGGCGTCGACCGTGATGTCGGGCCCCCTCGCGCCTTGCGCTCACGCCGCGCCATCAGGCTGCCCATGCCCTCTCCCCTCGCGAAAACCCAGGCCCGCGGATGGTCGCTATGAGCGCGCCGCCACGCCGTGCCCTGATGCTGGTCAACCCGAACGCCCGCAACGGCGGCGTACCGCTCGATGAGATCCGCGAGATCTTGCGCAGTGGCGGCATCGAGCCGGTCGAGCCGGGAGGACCGGATAGCGGCCAGGCCGATTGCAGTGCCGTCATCGCCCGCAACGCGAAGGGCGCCGACCTGATCATCCTGGGCGGCGGCGACGGCACGCTCAACGCGGCCGCGCCCGCGCTGGTCGAGACCGGCCTTCCGCTCGGAATCCTGCCGCTCGGCACCGCCAACGACCTCGCCCGCTCGCTCGGCCTGCCCCTCGATCCGCTGGCGGCGGCGCGCGCCATCACCACCGAGGCGGCCCAGCCGGTCGATCTCGGCTGCGTCAACGGGCATTACTACTTCAACGTCGCCAGCATCGGCTTCTCCGCCGACCTCGCCGGCGAGCTCACGGCCGAGGCCAAGAAGAAATGGGGCACGGTGGGCTACGCCATCGCCGCCTTCCGGCTGCTGCGCCGCGCCCGGCCGTTCTCGATCACGATCGAGCATGACGGCAAGGTGGAGAAGGTCACGACGATCCAGGCCTCCGTCGGCAACGGCCGCCACTACGGCGGCGGCATGACCGTGTCGGAGGACGCCACCGTCGACGACGGCAAGCTCGATTTCTACAGCCTCGAGGTCGACCATTGGTGGCGGCTGATCGCCCTGCTGCCGGCTTTGCGCCGGGGCACCCACGGCGAGGCCGCGGACGTGCGCGCCTTTCGCACCACCGAGATCGTGCTGAAGACGAAGAAGCCACGCCCGGTGAACACCGACGGCGAGCTCGCCACGCACACGCCCGCCCATTTCAAGGTGCTGCCGAAGGCCGTACGGATCTTCGCGCCGGAGCGGAGCGCACGGCCCTCGGCGCAGACCGGCTTCCGGATGCCGTTCTGACACGCCGGCTCACCTGAGGACGAAACGACGACGAGGACCGACCGCGCGTGGACCACATCCTGCAACTCGCCGCCGATCCCACGGCCTGGGTGGCACTCGCCACACTGGTGGTGATGGAGATCGTGCTCGGCGTCGACAACCTGATCTTCATCTCGATCCTGACCAACCGTTTGCCGGCTCACCAGCAGACGCGGGCGCGCCGCATCGGCATCGGGCTGGCGCTGGTGCTGCGGCTCGGCCTGCTCGGCACCGTCGCCTGGATTGTCCACCTCACCGAGCCGGTCTTCGCGGTGTTCGGCCAGGGTTTCTCCTGGCGCGACCTGATCCTCATCGCCGGCGGGCTGTTCCTGCTCTGGAAGGCCACCAAGGAGATCCATCACAGCGTCGACCCGGACGGCACTCAGGCCGAAAAGAAGGGTCCCGGCCTCGGCTTCGCCGCGGCGATCGGCCAGATCCTGGTACTCGACCTCGTGTTCTCGATCGACTCGATCATCACGGCGGTGGGCATGACCGAGCACGTGCCGATCATGGTCGTCGCCGTGATCGCCGCCGTCACCGTGATGCTGGTCGCCGCCGACCCGCTCTCGCGCTTCATCGCAGCCAACCCCACCGTGGTGATGCTGGCGCTCGGCTTCCTCATCATGATCGGCATGACGCTGATCGCCGAAGGTTTCGGCGCGCATGTCCCCAAGGGCTACGTCTACACCGCCATGGCCTTCTCGGCCGCCGTCGAAGGCTTGAACATGCTGGCCCGGCGGCGGAGGAAGCGGAAGGCGGCGGGAGCGTGATGTTTCACGTGGAAGCGGGGCCGTTGGGCCAACCCGATAGGGGCTCGTGGCAGCAGGGCCGAAGGCTGGTATCGGCTTCCTTCAGGCATCCGCGTTATACTGTTTCCGCGAAACCAGTATAACGCGGCCGGATCAGCCCCTCACCAGCGATAGATCAGGCTCCCGATGACGGTCGCCGGGGCGCCGCGGTAGCAGAAGCCGGCCTGGCAGTTGGTGTAGTCGCGATCGAAGATGTTGAAGCCGTTGATCTGCGCGCGAAAGCCCCGGTACTTCGGATCGATCGCGGCGAAGTCGTAGGCGACGAGGGCGTCGAACAGCGTCACCGTCGGGTTGCGCACGGTGTTCAGGTCGTCGGCAAAGCTCGAATTGGCGAAGCGCAGGCCGCCGCCGAGGGTCAGGCCCGACAGTGCCGAGGAGGGCGGGAACAGGTAGCTGGCGAAGGCGGTGAAGGTGTCGCCGGGGATGCCGGAGAGCGAATTACCGTCGATGGCGACGGGGTTGCCGGCCCTGTCGGCGGTGGTCTGGCGCACGAAGGTGAAGTCGAGGTGGGTGTAGGCCAGCGTCAGATTGGTCCCCGGCGCGAGGTTGGCCGTCATCTCCATCTCGAAGCCGCGGGAATTGACCGCGCCCGTGGCGACCTGGTTGGCGATGTTGTTCGGGTCCTGGCGCAGGATGCTCGACTGGTTGATGTCGAAGCCGGCCACCGAGGCGATGATGTTGGTGCCCGGCACGAGGTATTTCACGCCGGCCTCGATCTGGTCGCCGGTGGCGGCCTTGAAGGCGCGGCCGTTGATGTCGGTGCCCGATTGCGGGTTGAAGGTGGTCGCGTAGCTCGCATAGGGCACCATGCCGGGCGCGAGTTCGTAGTTGAGGCCGACGCGGTAGGTGAAGGCGGCGTCGTTCTGGCTCTGCGGCGTTCCGGCGATGCCACCCGCGGCGCTCGACGTGTCCTGCGAGACCCAGTCCTGCCGGCCGGTCAGCGTCAGCACGAAGCGATTCCACTTCGCCTGCTCCTGCAGGTAGAGGCCGACCTGGTCCTGGGCCTGCTGAGCGGAGCTGGTCAGGCTCGGCCGGGCGATGAACTGCCGCCCGTAGTTCAGGGTGGTCAGGTCGAGATCCGGCGCGGTGCCGAAGCCGAAGCGGCGGTTCCAATCGTAGTGGGTGTAGTCGATTCCGGCGAGCAGGGTGTGGGCCACCGGCCCGGTCGCGACATGGCCCTCGACCTGGGTGTCGACGGCGACCGAGCGCAGGCTCTCGCGGAACAGCCCGGTCGAGCGCTGCGCCGAAAGCCCGGTGACCGAATCGATCTGGACGTAGGGGAAGTCGCCGTCGACGCCGTAATGCCGGAAGTTCTGGCGCACGATCAGGTCCGGCGAGAACCGGTGCTCGAAGGCGTAGCCGATGCGGTATTGCTCGGACCGGAAGGCGTTGAAGGCGCCGTCGCCCTGATAGATCCGCGAGACCTGAAAGCCGGGAAAGTTGAAGAAGGCCGAGGTGCCGGGCAGCTTGGTCTTCTGGAACTCGGTGAGCACGGTGAAGGTGGTGTCGGCATCCGGCCGCCAGGTGAAGGCCGGCGCGATGTTGACGCGGTCGTCGGTGGCGCCGGGCAGGAAGGTGTCGGACTGGCGCACCACGCCGGTCATCCGGTAGGCCATGGTGCCGTCCGAGCCCTCGACCGGGCCGCCGAAATCGAAATTGCCCTGGAAGCGGTCGAAGTTGCCGGCTTGGAACTGTACCTCGCCGAAGCGGGTGAAGACCGGGCGCTTCGTGGTGACGTCGAGGATGCCCCCGGGCGAGCCGAGGCCGTAGAGGCCCGAGGCCGGCCCGCGCAGGATGGTCACGGCCTCGGCGCCGTAGGGCTCGATCCGCGGGACGGTCAGGCCGACCGCCGACTGGCGCAGCCCGTCGCGGAAGATGCCGTTGTAGGTGACGTCGAAGCCGCGGATGTAGATCGCGTCGAAGCGCGGATCGAAGCCGAACACGTTGGTCGCCGCGCCCGGCGTGTAGGCCAGCGCCTCGTTGAGGCTCTGAACGTTGCGGTCGTTGAGCTGCTCGCGCGTCACCACCGAGACCGATTGCGGTGTCTCGATCAGCGGCGTGTTGGTCTTGGTCGCGGTGGGGCTGACGCGGGCGGTGTAGCCGGTGACGCCGGAGGGACCGCCGCCGCCGCCGCTCGTGGCCCCGCCATTGCCGTCTCCGGGGATCGTCACCGGGGCGCCGCCCTGCCCGCGGCCCTCACCGACGCGTCCGCGCGTTGCGCCGCCGCCCTCGACCGAGATGGTCTCCAGCGTCGTCGCCGGCTGCGCGACCGCCTGCGTCGGGGACGCCACGACCGACACCGATGTCGCCAGCACCGTCCCGAGGGTCAGGATCGCGGCGAGACGCGGCGGCTGGGTACGACAGGTTGGCATGGGTACTCCTCGACGCCACTGACCCGGAAGGGCCACAACTCAAGGATGCCAACAATGGTCAAGCTTCGCAAGGAATTCGCGTTTTCGAACAGATAGTTAGATTGATTACAAACTAGTGGCCCAAGCCGGGTTGCACGCGCCGCTCACAGCAACGGCTCGCGCGCGGCCGCCTCTTCGCGGGCGCAGATGGCGGCATCGGGTTTGGTCCCGTTGCCGGCGAGCGCCTTCGCCAGTTCGACGCGCGCGCGGTCGAGATCCGCCCGGAAGCCGGGATCGCTCATCAGCGCGGCGAACACGACCGAGGCGTTGGTGCGCGCGACGACCACGTCGCTCATCCAATGCACGCCGCAGACGACGCGGCTCTCGCCGTAGAGCCGTCCGCGCACCAGGAACTGCGTCGCCTTCTCCGGCATCAGGCCCGCCATGATCATGGCGTAGGCCCAGCCCTGCGTCGAATGGCCGGAAGGGTAGCTGAAGCTGTCGGCGAGCTTCGGGTCGCGGGCGACGCAGATCGGCGCCTCGTTGCCGACGAAGGGGCGTAGCCGGCGGTAATGGCGCTTGGGTGCCCGCACCGCCCGGACGAGGTCGAGGCGCGCGCGCTCGAGCAGCGTGATCAGGTGCGGCACACGCGCGGTGTCGAGGCGCTGCCCGAGCACGCAGGAAAAGTCCTCGAGGAGTGCCGCGGCGCCCTCGGCCACGTCGTTGGTGGCGAGCTCCCAGCGCGCCGTGCCGGCATAGGCGCGCGTCGCGTTGTAGATCGCCCGGTCCGCGCTCTCGGAGGCCGAGTGGCCGCCGGGCGGCGGCGGCAGGATCGCCAGCGTGTCGGGCGCGGCCTCGTCGCTGAGATACGGCTTATGCGCCGGCTTGTCGGAGTTGACCGGATCGGACGCGATCGAGGGGGCCGACGGCTCCTTGGATGGCGCCTTGTCCGGTTCGGCCGAGACGGGCGACGCCGCGAGGAGCAGGGCGGCCAGCAGGGTCGGCAGGCGAAGCATCGAAACGGCCTTGGATGAGACCCGCAGACGCGGGCGAGGCGAGATCTGGGACACTATGCGGTTTGCCGAAGCGGGTTCCGGGTCGGCAAACCAACGCGCAGAGGCTTAATGCCGGCATGCGACGGCATCGTCACGATCCGATCTTACGGGGTCCCGGATGAACCGGAGGAATCCGACGCCGGAATCGATCCCTTTATCTTTTGCCGGTCTGCGTCGATCGGGCGGGCGAAAGGCGAGGCCCCGGCCTCACACCCCGCGGATCGCCGCAGCCGTCTCGCGAGAAAACTCCTCGTGCGGGCTGAGCGCGCCGGGAATGCGCGTCGCGACGACCCGGCCGGACGCGCATAGCGCATCCATTTCCGCCCCCGAGCGGCGGGGCGCCCCCTCGGAGCGCAGCACCTGCACCGGCGGCAGGTCCGATCCGAACAGGTCGAGGAAGGCCTCGCGGCTGCCGACCGGATCGAGCCCGCCGGTGACGAAGGCCGCCGTGCCGAAGCGTCCGCCGCGCTGGCGGGTGATGCCGTGCTTGGCCGCGATCAGCTCCGGCGTGACATGGGCGGGGTCGGCGAAGACATGCGCGCGCATCATCCGCCCGATCACGGGTCTGCTGATGTTGGCCCGGTAGAGCGCCTCGCCGACGACCGGCATCTCCACCGCCCTGCGGATGCGCCCGAACCAGTCCGCCCGGCCCGCACCCATCGCGGTGGGCAGGGGGCCGCGCCAGGTCGGGGCGACCAGGACCAGCCGCCCGAACGCCTGCGGATGCCGCCGCGCCGCCGCCACGAGATAGCCGGCGGCGTGGCCGGCCGCGATCCCGAGGGCGTAGGGGCCGGGGGCGGCGGCGATGAGCGCATCGAGGAAAGCGTGGAAGGTCGCCGGTTCGAGGGGCACCCGTACCCGGTCATGCGCGCCGAAGCCCGGCCAGTCGGGCACGAGGCAGCGATGGGAGCCGGACAGCTCGCGAGCCAGCGGCCGCATTTCCGCGCGTGCGGAAATCGAGGACAGGGCCGGCAGCAGCAGCGCCTCCGGCCCCTCGCCGATCACGTCGCAGGGCGTCGGCACGCGCCAGCCGGCGACCGTCAGGTCGAGGGTGCGGGTGGTAGGGACGGGATTTGCCATGCTCGGATTCCTCGATACGCGGCGGCCAGCGCTCAAGGTAGGTCGCAGCGGCCGCCCGGCATCCTCGCGGCGCACCGATCCAAGGGGATGCCGGCCGGTCGCAATAAAAATCGTCGAAAAACAGAATCCGAGAGACGCCGGTCCGATGCAATCGGATCGGATACGGTTTTAGTGCCGAACCTGCAGGTCGATCCGATCGATGATGCAGTTCACTTCCGAGGACGGGCGCGGCTTACTGTACAGATAGCCTTGCGCCTGGTGGCAATTCCTGGATTTCAACTGTGCGATCTGCTCCTGATTTTCGACCCCCTCGGCCGTGGCGATGATGCCCAGGCTGTCGCAGATGCCCATGACGGCCTGGACGATCGCATTGCAATCCGCGGCCTCTCCCAATCCCTCGATGAAGGAGCGATCGATCTTGATCTTGTCGAAGGGAAAGCTCCTCAGATAGCCGAGCGAGGAATAGCCCGTGCCGAAATCGTCCATCGAGATCGACAGCCCGAGGGCTTTCAGCTGATGCAGGACGGCGCAGGTATGCGCGCTGTCGTTGATCATGATCGATTCGGTGATCTCGATTTCCAATCGTGTCGGGGCGAGGCCCGAGGCGGCGAGCGCCGACCGTACGGTGTCGACGAGCCCGAACCCCCTGAACTGCGCCACCGACACGTTGACCGCGACCTTGATGTGCTCCGGCCATGCCGCCGCCTCGCGGCAGGCGGAGTGCAGGACCCAGGCGCCGATGTCGACGATCAGGCCGATTTCTTCGGCCAGGGGAATGAAATCGGCGGGAGGCACCAGGCCCCGCTGGGGCGAATGCCATCGGATCAGGGCCTCGAACCCGCAGACCAGGTCGCGTTCGATGTCGACGATCGGCTGGTAGTAGAGTTCGAACTGGTTGGCCGCCAGGGCGGTCCGCAGATCGAGTTCGAGCCGCCGCCGCTCCTGCAGCAGCACGTCCATCCCCGGCTCGAAGTAGCAGTAGCGGCCGCGCCCGTGGGCCTTGGCCCGATAGAGTGCCAGATCGGCAGACTTGAGGATCTGGTCGGGGTCCATGCCGTCGCCGGGCGCGAGCGCGATACCGATGCTGACCCCGCTCGCGACGAGATGGCCGTCGATCTCCTTCGGAACAGACAGCGCACGGATCAGGCGATCGGCCAGGACCTTGCTGTCGTCCGGATGCCCGACATTGGTCTGAACGATGGCGAACTCGTCCCCGCCAAGCCGGGCGACGGTATCGGTCTCGCGAACGAGGCCGCGCAACTGCTCGGCGACGGAGACCAGCAGCGTGTCGCCCACCGGGTGTCCGAGCGTGTCGTTGATGGTCTTGAAGCGGTCGAGATCGAGGCAGAGGACCGCGCAAGGCTCGCCGCGCTTGACCCGGCGCAGGGCGTCGTCCAGCCGCTGGCGGAACATCACCCGGTTGGGCAGATCCGTCAGGGCGTCGTGCATCGCCATGTGGGCGATCTGATCCTGGGACCGGCTGCGGTCCGAGATGTCTTCGATCGTCGTCACCCACGATCCGTCGGCCATCGGCCGGTGGATGACGGAGACGACGGTGTCGGGCAGCATCTTCAGCACGGCGCCGCCCCCGCCCGCCTGCAGGATCAGCGCCCGCTGCTGTCCGTACAGGGCGCCGACCGAGACGGCCGGCTCCATCCGGCGGCGGCCGAGCAAGGCCCGCACGATGTCGACGAACGGCGTTCCCGGCACGATCTCGCCGGCCGACAGGCCGCAGATCTCGGCCATCCGGGAATTCGCGAGGACGAGGCGCTCCTCGGCATCGAACAGGCAGAGCCCCTGGGACATGTTGGACAGGGCGGCATCGAGGTTCCGCACCAGACCGTCGCGATCGATCTTCTGGGCCGTCACGTCGCAGGTGACCTTCGCAAAGCCGACGAGCCGGCCGTCCGGATCGCGGATCGCTTCGAGGACGACATGCGCCCAGAAGCGGCTGCCGTCCTTGCGGACCCGCCAGCCATGGGTTTCGAACTTGGACTCCGCCGCTGCCGCGAGGGTCCTGGCCGGCGCTCCCGCGGCGCGATCCTCCGCAGTGTAGAAGGCCGAGACATGCAGCCCGATCGCTTCGGCGAAGGTATAGCCCTTGTTCCGTTCGGCGCCCTTGTTCCAACTCGATACGTTGCCCTCTGGCGTCAGCCTGTAGACCGCGTAATCGCTCACGGCCTCCAGCAGCATGCGGAAATCGTTCTGCATGGCGTTCGCGTCGAGATCGGAGTCACGATAAGCATCGGAGCTCGACAAGGTCATCTCAGGCCGCAGCAATGTTGTTCCGTCGATCTTATTCTGAAACTGCATCAGACCGGCCTCGACGAATTTGCAGGGCTGAATTTATCGTAAGCTTGTCTTCAAAGATTAGTATCTATTTGTTAACATTTCATATTGTTGATATGATTAATTTTTATCCCGCTGATACAGTCGAAAATTGTCAGCATCCGCCAAATAGACTATCAGAAATTGTATTTTTCTTCGGGATGGACTTGAACGACCTGGCTTTCGGATGAGCCGTTCGTGTTTCGCCGTATGGCGGGAACAGGCCTCCGACGGCTCCAGGGACAGGTCCACATCGCCGAAGGGCGTCTCCTACCGTTTCCGGTCGATTGCAGCGGCGCCGTGCCTGTCCTCGCCCCCTGGGCGAGGGAGACCGCGCGCTAGCACGGTGGAGTGGCAGCGCCGAGCCTGTGCCGGCAACGCCGCGTCCCCTCCGTCCGCTTCGCGGCCATCTCCCCCACAGGGGGAGGAGGGACCTGCCGCATACCGATCCGATCGACCGGAAACGGGATCACGAAACAGCTGCGACACCGGAATGGCCGGTGGAAGCGCTCCGCTCGGCCGGAAGGCGCTCTCGGCGATCCTCGTGACGCGCCGTCCCGCCATCGGCGCATCGGTCGCGATCATGGAGGAGCCGCGATCGCATACCGACGTCGCGACGGGGACCGGCCTCAGGTCCGTAGCAGCTCGTTGATGCCGGTCTTCGCCCGGGTCTTGGCGTCGACGCGCTTGACGATGACCGCGCAGTACAGGCCGGGGCCCGGGCTGCCATCGGGGAGCGGCTTGCCGGGGGTCGTGCCGGAGACGACGACCGAGTAGGGCGGCACGCGGCCGTAGAAGGTCTCGCCGGTGGCACGGTCGATGATGCGGGTCGAGGCGCCGATATAGACGCCCATGGAAAGCACCGAGCCCTCGCCGACGATCACGCCCTCGGCGACTTCGGCGCGGGCGCCGACGAAGCAGTTGTCCTCGATGATCACCGGGTTGGCCTGCAGCGGCTCGAGCACGCCGGCGATGCCGGCGCCGCCGGAGATGTGGCAGTTCTTCCCCACCTGGGCGCAGGAGCCGATCGTCACCCAGGTGTCGACCATGGTGCCCTCCCCGACATAGGCGCCGAGGTTGACGAAGGACGGCATCAGCACCGCGCCCGGCGCGATGAAGGAACCGCGACGCACGAAACAGCCCGGCACGGCGCGGAACCCGCCGGTCCGGAACTCGGCCTCGCCCCAACCCTCGAACTTCGAGGGCACCTTGTCCCACCAGGTGGACGAGCCCGGGCCGCCGGCGATCGGCACCATGTCGTTGAGGCGGAAGGAGAGCAGCACGGCCTTCTTCAGCCACTGGTTCACCTGCCAGCCTTCGCCGGGCTGGTCGCCGGTCTTGTAGGCGACGCGTTCCCGGCCGGAATCGAGCAGGTTCAGCGCGTCCTCGACGGCCTCGCGCACCGCGCCGGTGGTCGTGGTGGAGATGCCGGCGCGGTCTTCCCAGGCGGCTTCGATGGTCTGGGCGAGGGCGTCGTGGGACATAGGGTGTTTCCGGGCGGGCGGGACGGCAAGAGCGCTTTCCGACGAAGTGGTCTCCGGTTCGTCGAAAGAAGGCGCGGCAAGACAGAAGCTCAGAGCCGAAGGCCTGAGACAGGCGGCCTCTCTACAAAAGCCGCCCGTCGCTGTCACGGTCCGGGGGCGCCTGTCAGCGTTTCGTACTCCCGGCGGTCTGGCCGAACATCACCTTCTTGGCGTCGTCGCTCATGGTCTTGCCGTGATCGGGATTGACCTCCGGGGCCTTGGCATAGGCGGCCCTCGTCGCCGGGCGTTCGGCAATCGCGTCGAACCAGCGCTTCAGGTGCGGATTGTCGTCGAGGCGCTGGCCCTGCTTCTCCCACGGCACGATCCAGGGATAGGCCGCCATGTCGGCGATGGAATAGTCGGGCCCGGCGACGAACGCCCGGTCGGCCAGGCGCCGGTCGAGAACGCCGTAGAGGCGGTCGGTCTCGTTGACGTAGCGGTCGATCGCGTAGGGGATCTTTTCGGGCGCATACTGCGAGAAATGGTGGTTCTGCCCGGCCATCGGCCCGAGCCCGCCCATCTGCCAGAACAGCCATTGCAGCACCTCGGCCCGGCCCCGGATGTCCTCGGGGATGAACCGCCCGGTCTTGTCCGCGAGGTAGAGCAGGATCGCGCCGGATTCGAACAGCGCGACCGGCGCGCCACCGTCGGCCGGGTCGTGGTCGACGATCGCCGGCATCCGGTTGTTCGGGGCGATCTGCAGGAAGTCCGGCTTGAACTGGTCGCCCTTCCCGATGTTCACGGCCTGGATCCGGTAGGGCAGCCCGGTCTCCTCCAGGAACAGCGTCACCTTGTGACCGTTCGGGGTGGGCCAGTAATGCAGGTCGATCATCGCATGCTCCGGAGACGCTGACGGGCTACCCTCTCGAGGGCCCACATGACCCTGCCCCGGAGCGTCGGCAACCGGCTTAACCCGCTCGAAACGCTGCGGCGGGTACGATGTGAACTGGTGCGTGTGCGCCTGCGCACGCCGATTCGCGAAGAATCGCCATGGCAGCGGGTCTTTCCTTCGACGCTACGGTCGGACGGCTGAAGGCGGCCCGTTCCGGCGCCGGTCTCTCGGCCGTGAGCGTGTTCGCCGTGCGGATCGCGGCCGCCGGCTTCGCCTACGCGGCGCAGGTCCTGATGGTCCGGCTGATGGGCGGGACCGAATACGGGATCTTCGCGACCGTCTGGGTCTGGATGACCATCCTCGGACACACCGCCACGCTCGGTCTCTCGCAGGGCGCCTGCCGCTTCCTGCCGGCAGCCGAGGCGCGGGGGCACCGGGCCGAGATGCGCGGCTTCCTCGCCGGAGGGGCGGCGGCGAGCATGGCGGGCGGATTGGCCGTGTCGCTGATCGGACTCGTCGCCCTGCGGGCCGAGGGCCATCTGCTCGCCGGCCCCTACGGCGTGCCGATCGTGATCGGCGCCCTGGTCCTCCCGCTCCTGGCCTTCCAGGATTACCTCGAAGGTGTCGCCCGCAGCCGCAACTGGGCCGTGCTCGCCATCGCGCCGCCCTACCTGCTGCGCCAGGGCCTGATGATGGCCGCGATGGTCGTCGCGGTCCTGGCCGGCGCACCGGCCAAGGCCTCGGTGGCGTTGGCCTGCATGCTGCTGGCGACCGGCATCGCCGTGACCGTCCAGGGCGGCCTGCTCCTGGTGCGGCTCGGACCGCCGCTTCTACGGGGCGAGCGCCGCTACCGCTGGCGGGAATGGATGACCGCCTGCCTGCCGATCGCCGCCGTGGAACTCGCGGCGGCCGCCTTCGCCTTCGTCGACGTGCTCGTGCTCGGCCTGCTGATGCCGCCCGCCGCGGTGGGCCTGTACTTCGCCGCGACCCGCATCCAGCAGCTCGTGATCCTGGTCCATTATGCGGCCTCTGCCGCCACCGCGCAGCGCTTCACCGCCGCCAAGGCGCAGGGCGACATGGCCGGACTCGACAACCTTGTGCGCGATCAGGCCCGCTGGGTGCTCGGCGCCACCGCCCTCGTCGGCGCGGGCACGGTGATCGCGGCGCCGCTGCTGCTTGGCCTGTTCGGGCCGGAATTCCGCGAGAGTCTTCCGGTGCTGACGGTCCTCGTCGTCGGCAGCGTCGGAGCCAGCCTGTTCGGCCCCGGCGAAGACCTGCTGACCATGCTCGGCGGGGAGAAGCTCTGCGCCGGCATCACCGTGGCGATGCTCGGCCTCGGGGCCGTGCTCTGCTTCGCGCTCGTTCCGTGGCTCGGCCTGATCGGTGCGGCCTTGGCCATGGCCTGCGTGACGATCCTGCGCGCCGCCGCCATGGCGGTCGGCGCCCGGGCCATCCACGGCATTGCGACTCCGGCGTTTTCGCAGGTTTTCGCGCGCAGGACGGGGCGGTGATCGCACCGATGGGTCGTCGCGGAGCCGAGGCCAGAAAGGGCGCGTGTCGGGCCCGGCAATCGGTTGGGATCGTCGATCTGGCCACCCTGAGAGCCGAGCCGCAGGCCTGGGACGATTGCGTCGCGCGCGCCGTCGAACCCCATCCGCATTTCAGCCGGCACGTCATCGAGGCGCACCGCCAAGCCGGGCTGCTGCGCGACGACTGCGCCTTCGTCATCGTGCGCACCGGCGAGCGGCTCGACGCGATCCTGCCGTTCCGCAGCGGCCTCGACATCACCGGCCTCGGCACCGCGGTGGCCCAACCCGTCCTCTCGCCCTTCATGCCGTCGAGCGCGCCGCTCGTGGCCGGCGACGCCTTCGCCGATACTCTGGCGACCCTGGTCGCGGGTCTGGCAGAAGCCTCCGGCGGCCGCGCCTGGCGTTGGCCGCTGCTCTCGATTTCAGGCCGCGCCGGCCAAGGCCTGCTCGCCGCGATGCACGAGGCCGGCTGGACCACCGGTATCGTCGAAACCTTCGAGCGCCCGGTGCTCGACCGCCGCCCGAGCCACGATGCCTTCCTGACGGACCATCCGCACATGAGCCGGCTCAAGGACCTGCGCCGCCGCCGGCGCCGGCTCGCCGAGGCCGGCACCCTCGAACGCGTCACCGCCACCGAAGGCGAGGCGCTCGCCTCGGCTCTCGAAGACTTCCTGGCCCTGGAAGCGGCGGGCTGGAAGGGCGAGGCCGGCACGGCCCTGGCCTGCCGCCCCAAAACCCTTGCCCTCGCCCACGCTCTGTTTGCCGGCACGGCAGGCCCGGTCACCGTGCGGGCCGACACCCTCAGCCTCGACGGGCGCCCCCTCGCCGTCAGCCTCGCGCTGATCGCCGGCGGCACGGCCTGTCTTCTCAAGACCGCCTACGACGAGCGCGAGCGCGCCCTCGCACCCGGCCTGGTATTGGAAGCCGAAATCGTTCGCGCCTTTCACGAGACCGCCTTCGCCGAGCGGCTGGACTCGGCGACACGCGCCGGTTCGGCCCTGGAGAGCCTCTATCGCGAGCGCGAGACGATCGCCGAGATCATCGCGATGCCGCCCGGGGGCGAGGCCCGGCTGTCGATCGGGCGGCGCGTGGCGCTGGCCCGCTTCGAGCACCGGGCGAAGGCGGAGGCCAAACGCCTGCTGAAGCGCGGCTGAGCCTTCTCCATCACCCGCGTTGCCACCGCGCGCGCGCCGGTCCTATAACGCAGCCCCATTCCGCGAGACGTCAGGCGTAGAGGATCCCGCTCTCGGGAGCCCTCCGCTCATCCGACACAAGAAGAAAAGGTCACGCCATGGCCGGGCATTCCCAGTTCAAGAACATCATGCACCGCAAGGGCCGCGTCGACGCGGTCCGCTCGAAGCTGTTCGGCAAGCTCGCCCGCGAGATCACGGTCGCAGCCAAGCTCGGCATGCCCGACCCTGCGATGAATGCCCGCCTGCGCGCGGCCATCGTCGCAGCGCGGGCCGAGAACGTGCCCAAGGACAACATCGAGCGCGCCATCAAGAAGGCCAGCGGCGCCGACGGCGAGAACTACGAGGAGATCCGCTACGAGGGCTACGGCCCCGGCGGCGCCGCGCTGATCGTCGAGGCGCAGACCGACAACCGCAACCGCACGGCCAGCGACGTGCGCTCGGCCTTCACCAAGTCCGGTGGCAGCCTCGCCGAGACCGGCGCCGTCGCCTTCATGTTCGACCATGTCGGGCTGGTCGAGTTCGCCCCCGAGGTCGGCGATGCCGACGCCGTGCTGGAAGCCGCCATCGAGGCCGGCGCAGACGACGTCCGCTCCTCCGAGGACGGCCACGAGATCTTTTGCGAGCAGACCGCCTATGGCGAGGTCTCGAAGGCGCTGGAGGCGCGATTCGGCGAGCCGCGCCGCACCGCCTTGATCTGGAAGGCCCAGAACTTGGTCGACGTCGACGACGAGACCGGCGAGAAGCTGATCCGCCTCGTCGAGGTCATCGAGGACCAGGACGACGTCCAGAACGTCTTCGTGAATTTCTCCTTGTCGCCGGAACTGATGGCCCGGCTGGCGGACCAGTAGGCCCGGCATTACCGTGTCGTTCTGACGCAGTTCGATGCCGACGATTCCATCGTCTGCCTAAACAATGTTCTGGCAGCCGATCGGTGACAGGATCATGCTGGCGCCGCTGTCCAGAGTACGACGGCATGCATCCTGTGGATGGCTCTTTGTCCATTTGGTGCGGTGCACAAAGCGTATGGAAGCGCCTAGTCTCGGGCGATGACCTCTGCGAGTCGTGCCGTGAAGAAGATCCCGAAGAACTTCGCCGACCTGCCCCCGATCCGGGTGCGCAAGGAACCGCCGACGCTGGTCGAGGCGGTCGCCGCCGCGCAGGATCTCGCCGACGATGTCGAGCAACAGGTCGAGATCGCGGCCGGCCTGATCGGCCTTCCCCTCGACGAGGTTCGCCCCCACGTGCTCGCCGCCGCAAAGGAACGGCAGGAGCGGCCGCGGGAGCGGCTTCCCGAACGGACCTTCGACCGGATGCCCGACCGGATCATGAGTCCCGGCTCACCGACCCGTGCCCCGCGCACCGTAGTCGTCGAGCGCCGGACCCGCCCGACCGTAGTGATCGAGCGCCGCAGCGGGCGCCCGCTCGAGCCGCGCCGCTAGAAGCAGGCTGCGAAAAAGTGGCAACGGTTTTTTGCGCGAAGCCTGCTCTCAACTTTTGAACCGATTACGTTTTCTGCGTTTTGATCGGACCGATCAAAACGCAGCGTGATCGAGGCGTCTCCGACAGCTGGACTTGACCCGGGACGCCCCTGCCTCGCATCCCGTCGCCATGACCGAACGGCGCGGCGATCATCTCTGGCGGCCCTATACGCAGATGAAGCTGGCGGTAGCCCCGCTCGAAGCGGTGGCGACGTCCGGCAGCCGGATCACCCTGGCCGACGGCCGCGCGCTGATCGACGGCATCGCGTCGTGGTGGACGGCGGTCCACGGCTACAACCATCCCCATATCCGCGACGCGGTGAGCAACCAGCTGCAGCGGATGCCGCACGTAATGTTCGGCGGCCTGACGCATGCCCCAGCCGAAAAATTGGCCGCGCGCCTCGCCGCCCTGCTGCCGGGTGATCTGAACCACGTCTTCTTCACGGATTCCGGCTCGGTCGCCGTCGAAGTCGCCCTGAAGATGGCCGTTCAGCTCTGGCTGAATCGCGGCGTAAGCGGCCGCACCCGCGTGCTCGCTTTCCGCGGCGGCTATCACGGCGACACGATGGGCGCGATGTCGGCCTGCGATCCCGACGAGGGCATGCATCGCCGTTTCGGCGCCTACCTGCCGTCCCAGGTTTTTTGTGACTTGCCGCGCACGGCTGCCCCCGAAGCCGCGCTCGACGCGGCGATGGCCGCCCATCGTCACGAGCTCGCGGCGGTGATCGTCGAGCCGCTTGTCCAGGGCGCCGGTGGCATGCTGATGCATCCGCCCGAGGTGCTGGCGACGATCGCCCGGCTCAGCCGCCGACACGGCCTGCCGCTCATCGCCGACGAGATCTTTACGGGCTTCGGCCGCACCGGCTCGCTCTTCGCCTGCGAACAGGCCGGTGTGGTGCCCGACATCGTCTGCCTGTCGAAGGCGCTCACCGGCGGCACCATGGCGCTCGCCGCCACCGTCGCCACCTCCGAGATTTTTTCGCAGTTCTGGTCCGACGACCCGGCTCATGCGCTGATGCACGGCCCGACCTTCATGGCGAACCCGCTCGCCTGCGCCGCCGCCAACGCGAGCCTCGACCTCTTCGAGGCCGAGCCACGGCTCGCGCAGGCCGAGGCCATCGGTGCACGTCTCGACGAAGGCCTCGCGCCTTTGCGGAAAAAGCCGGGAATCGCGGATGTCCGCGTGCTCGGCGCGATCGGCGTCGTCCAGTTCGCAGGGACGCCCGATCTGGCCGTGCTCAAGCAAAAATTCGTCGAGCGGGGCGTCTGGGTGCGGCCCTTCGGCGACATCGTCTACCTCACCCCGGCACTGACCATCCCGGAGGGAGACCTCGACCGCCTGATTGCGGCGGTCTGCGACATTGCGGCGGCCCCGGAAGGACGGTGATCTTCACGCGACACCGATGCGGCGCTGCAACCACGGCTCCCGTTCCCCGTTGGCTGTTCACGATTCCAGCACTAGCCTCACGGCGAATGACGGCAGAGCGGCGCAAAGCCGCCCAATGGGTCTCGAACAAGCTCAGGAGTGAATGGTGGCGAGCGAGACGACGAATCCGGCAGACGACGATCGCCCGGTGATCCTCTTGGTGGAGGACGAGGCGCTGACGATCATGGATCTCGGTGATGTCCTCGAAGACGGCGGCTACGACACACTGCAATGCGCGTCCGCCGAGCGGGCCCTGAGCATCCTCCAGGCCCGCCCCGACATCTGCGGGCTCGTGACGGACGTGGAATTGTCGGGCAAGGCCAACGGCTTCGATCTCGCCAACTCGGCCTCGCAGGCACGTCCCGAGCTTCCGATCCTGATCGTCTCGGGCCGGGCCGCCCCCGATCCGGACCGGATGCCGGAGGGCGCGCAGTTCATCGCACGACCCTGCGCAGGCGAAGACATCTTGGCCCGGCTCAAGGGGCTGATGCCGACCTGCTGAAGCGGCGTCCCGGAGCAACGAAGAGCCGAGTAAGCTTTACGTCATCGCGCCGTCACGGTTAGGCTGGCAGAAGCTCCCGAATCGAGCAGCGCCGACAGGCGTGACAGCTCGCATGTCTGTCGGAGGAGCATCGGTCATGTCGGCGAGGCAGGGTGAGCCGGCGGACGCATCCGTAACCAGTCCGCCCGGCGGTCATTCTCCTGAAACGGGTAAGCGCGGCGTGGGCAAAGACGGCCCGGGCAAAGACGGCAAGCAGGCCAAACCGATGCGGGCTCCGGCCTCCAAGAGCGTCGGCTGGGCGCTCGTCCAGGCCGCCCGTCTCCATCGGGCCCGCGTCGGCGACCGGCTCGCCGCCCTCGACCTGTTCGCCGGGCAGGAGCAGGTGGTGCAAGCGCTGGCGGTGGCGGGCTCGATGACCATGGGCGACCTCGCGGCGACCCTGCGGGTCCGTCCTCCGACCGCTTCCAAGACCATCTCGCGGCTCGCCGCCCTCGGCTTCGTCGAGCGCCGGGCCGAAGCCGGCGACGGCCGCATCGTCCGCGTGCGGCTCACTGAGACCGGCATGGCCAAGGCGGCGGCGATCGAACGGATCTGGGACGAGGTTGAGGCGGAGTTGCTCGACGATTTCGACGGCAAGGAGAAGCGCCGCCTGCGCAAGCTCCTGCGCAAGGCCGCCGGCAATCTCGCAGAGGCGGCGGGCGTCACCGGCCACGAGGCCGATCCGGAAACGGACGGCGATCCGGATGTCGACGACGAGGCCGAGACTCTGATCGGCCCAGTTACGTCGGATGCGGTGGCGCGCCCAGCTTAGTTTTTGAGATCTTTCCCATCCGGAAGAGACACTTTGTCGTCATTCCGGGGCTCGCCGCAGGCGAAAACCCGGAACCCACGCGCAACGCTGTGGCCGGTTGTCGGTTCCGGGTTCCGCTTTGCGGCCCCGGAATGACGGAGAGCGTATCAAACCCGTCATCGCAGACTTCTCAAAGTAATCAGTCGCGTCCGTCAGAATCGCGTGCGAGGCGAAGTGCCCGCAGCCGCTCGGTCCGATCATCCACCGCGCGCCGGTCGGCCTCGATCTCGTTCCAGATCGTAGCAGCCTTCGCCTGCTGTTCGGCCGCCTTGGCTGCTTTGGTCTCGGCGCGATCGATATTGTGGCTCTGGTCGCGGGACATTCCAGCTCCTCTATTGCATCTCAAGGTTAGATAGGGTCGCCTCCTGCCCGGGACGAGTCTTGGGACGGCCAAGCTGCGTTGTTCGGCAAGGCTTTTTTCGTTTTTTTGAGGGTTGGCGTGGCATCGCACGGCCGATTCCGCCAGACACCGGGGCGATGACCCCACCGTCCCCACCCGTCATGACCCCGGACGCCCGCGCCCGGCGAGACCGGCTCGTCGGCATCGGGCTGATGTGTCTGGCGCCGATCTTCTTCGCGGGCCTCGACGCATCGGGAAAGATCCTGGCCCGCGAGGGTGTCGACCCGCTGCTCAGCACCTTCATGCGCTACGCAGTGAACGTCGTGCTGGTCACCGCAGTGCTCAACCCGGTGACCAAGCCCGGCGTCGCCCGCACCCGGCGGCTGCCCCTGCAGGTGGCGCGCTCCCTGCTGCTGTTCGGCTCGACCGCCTGCAACTTCCTGGCGTTGCGCTCGCTTCAGCTCGCGGAGACCGTGTCGATCCAGTTCGCGGCGCCGCTCGCCGTCGCGTTGCTGGCCGGCCCGCTCCTCGGGGAATGGTCGTCCCGTCGGCGGCTCGTAGCGATCGCCTTCGGCTTCGTCGGCGTACTCGTGATCGTACGGCCGGGGATCGGCACGATGCAGCCGGCGCTGCTGTTCTGCTTCGGCAACATGAGCTGCTACGCGCTCTACATCATCGCGACGCGCAAGCTCGCGGCCTACGATTCCAGCGCCACCACGATCTTCTATTCCGGTCTCGCCGGGCTCCTGCTGATGAGCCCGCTGCTGCCCTGGATCTGGACTACGCCGGCTTCCCCTCTCGCCTGGGCGATGCTGATCGGCGTCGGGCTGTTCGGCACCGCCGGACACTGGCTGCTGGTGCTGGCCCATGCCCGGGTGCCGGCCAACGTGCTGGCGCCCTTCATCTACACGCAGATCCTGTGGTCGGTGCTGCTCGGCTTCCTCGTCTTCGGCGACGTGCCGAGCGTCTGGACGCTGCTCGGGTCGGCGATCATCGTCGGATCGGGCCTCGCATTGCTGGCGCAGGATGCGGCGCGGCGCCGTCGATCGTCATAAAAAAGGCCGGGCAGCGCGCCCGGCCGATCCATCCCGCACTCCGACCGCTCAGTGGTAGTGGCGGCGGTTGTGGTAGCCGCGGTGCGAGCGCATGCGGGTACGGTAGCCGCGACGGCCCGGATCGATCCCGAGGACGCCGTTGACACCGCCGACGGCTCCGCCAACCGCGCCGCCGACGATGCCGCCGATGGGCCCGGCGACGCGATTGCCCTCGTTGGCGCCACGGCGCATGCCGCCGGGAACGCCCTGGGCGTCGGCTGCGCTCGACAGGGTCAGGGCGGAGAGCGCCACCGTGGCGGCGATCAGGAGATGCTTCATACGGGCGTTACCTCTGCTGTCCGGCACACGATCGCAGCGCCGGATATTTGTGATCCGATCGATGTCGGGGCCGTTGGGAAACCTTGAACGCGCTCGCAAGGAGATTCGCTCCGGAACCGGTCCGTCCGCGCGCGTCGGGGCACCAACGGCCGAGCTTGCGAAAGGTGGCATCGCTGCCGGCAGGAATTTTCCGCATCCTGGATTCGGCAGAGGCTTCATCGTTCAGGCTCTCTGCAGCATCGCCTTCGCTGGCGCGGGGAAAAACCCGCTGCTAGAAGCGCCGGATGCTCGATCCAACCGATCCTGCCGGAGCGCTCCGGCGTCTTCGAATTACCGGCCCGGCCTCCGCCTGAGCGCAGCACATGCCGCGCGGACGGCGTGGGTGCCGGACAGGGCTTCGCAGCACGCGACCGCGTCGCGCAGAGCCCGCCTCCCGACGATCGCCGATTTGAGACGAGCAGACCCCTCCGATGACCGAATCCGCTCCCGACGCCGCGCTGCCGGATGCCGACGCATCCCCGGCACCGCGCGATTATGCGAAGACGCTGTTTCTGCCGAAGACCGAGTTTCCGATGCGCGCCGGGCTGCCGACCCGCGAGCCGCTGCTGCTACAGCGTTGGGAGCGGAACGGTCTCTACGGGCAGATCCGCCGGAATGCCGCCGGCCGGCCGAAATTCGTACTGCATGACGGCCCGCCCTACGCCAACGGCGCGATCCATATCGGGCACGCGCTCAACAAGATCCTGAAGGACGTGATCGTGCGCTCGCAGGGCGCGCTCGGCTTCGACGCCAACTATGTGCCCGGCTGGGACTGCCACGGACTGCCGATCGAGTGGAAGATCGAGGAGCAGTACCGCGCCAAGGGCAAGAACAAGGACGAGGTGCCGATCCTCGAATTCCGCCAGGAATGCCGGACCTTCGCGGCCCATTGGCTCGGCCAGCAGCGCACGGAGTTCCAGCGGCTCGGCGTCACCGGCGACTGGGCACATCCCTATTCCACGATGGCCTACCCGGCCGAGGCTCGCATCGCCTCCGAACTGATGAAGTTCGCGGTCAGCGGTCAGCTCTATCGCGGCTCGAAGCCGGTGATGTGGTCGGTGGTCGAGAAGACGGCGCTCGCCGAGGCCGAGATCGAGTACGAAGAGCATGTCAGCGACACGATCTTCGTCGCGTTCGACGTCATCACCGGAAATCCGGACACCATTTCGCCTATACTGGCTCAGGGAGCCGCGATCGTCATCTGGACGACAACGCCTTGGACATTACCGGGGAATCGCGCGATCGCGTTTTCTCGAAAAATTTCCTATGGACTCTACAAGGTCACCGCTGCGGCAGCCGATAACTGGGCTCAGGTTGGTGCGGCCTATATCCTGGCTGACGCGCTTGCCGAAACCGTATTCAAGGCAGCGCGTGTCGAGACGTTCGAGCGCGTGCAGGATGTCGTTGCGAGCGATCTGGCGACTATGGTCTGCCAACATCCTCTCTTCGGCCTAGGGTACGAGTTCGACGTCCCCCTCCTCGACGGCGACCATGTCACCGACGAAGCCGGCACCGGCTTCGTGCACACGGCCCCGAGCCATGGCCGCGAGGACTTCGAGGTCTGGATGGCCAATGGCCGTCAGCTCACACAGCGCGGTATCGAGACCCGGATTCCCTACACGGTCGACGCCGACGGCGCCCTCACCGAAGAGGCTCCCGGCTTCACCGGCAAGCGGGTGTTGAACGACAAGGGTGAGAAGGGCGACGCCAACAAGGCGCTCATCGCGGCGCTTTCCGAAGCCGGCGCGCTCATCGCCCGCGGCGTGCTGCGCCACCAGTACCCGCATTCCTGGCGCTCCAAGAAGCCGGTGATCTTTCGCAATACGCCGCAATGGTTCATTGCGATGGACAAGCCCGTCGACGCGCTCGGTAACCGCACCCTGCGCGAGGTCGCCTTCGAAGCGATCGAAGCGACGCAATGGGTGCCGCCCCAAGGAAAAAACCGCATCAACGGCATGGTCGGCAACAAGCCCGACTGGGTGGTCTCGCGCCAACGCGCCTGGGGCGTGCCGATCACGGTGTTCGTGAAGGCCGGCACCAGCGATGTTCTTCGCGATGAGGCGGTGAACGCTCGCATCGCCGAGGCTTTCGCCGCCGAGGGCGCCGACGCCTGGTTCTCGGATGCCGACGGCGCCCGCTTCCTCGCACCCGACTACGACCCGGCCGAGTACGAAAAGGTCACGGACGTCCTCGACGTCTGGTTCGATTCCGGCTCGACCCACGCCTTCGTCCTCGACGATCCGCAAGCCTTTCCCGGCCTGTCCGGCGTGAAGCGCGTGCGCGACGGCGGGCAGGACCGGGTGATGTACCTCGAAGGCTCGGACCAGCACCGCGGCTGGTTCCAGTCCTCGCTGCTCGAATCCTGCGGCACGCGGGGCTATGCGCCCTACGACGTGGTGCTCACCCACGGCTTCGTCCTCGACCCCAAGGGGGAGAAGATGTCGAAATCGAAGGGCAACGTCGTCGCGCCGCAGACCGTCATCAAGGAATCCGGCGCCGATATCCTGAGGCTCTGGGTCGCGGCCTCCGATTACTCGGACGACCTGCGCATCGGTCCGGAGATCGTGAAGACGTTTGCGGAGACGTATCGCAAACTCCGAAATTCCCTGCGCTGGATGCTCGGCTCGCTCGCCCACCGCGTGCCCGGCGACGACGTGAACTACGAAGAAATGCCGGAGTTGGAGCGGTTCATCCTGCACCGGCTGGCGCAGCTCGATGGCGAGATCCGCGAGGCTTATGCGGCCTTCGACACCAAGCGGATCGTGGCCCTGCTCAACGGCTTCCTGACCGGCGATCTGTCGGCCTTCTATTTCGACGTGCGCAAGGATGCGCTCTACTGCGACCCGATTTCTTCGCAGGTGCGCAGGGCTTCGCTTCAGGCGATCGACGAGGCGTTTCGACGGGTCGTGATCTGGCTGGCGCCGGTGCTTGCGTTCACGGCGGAAGAAGCCTGGCTCGACCGTCATCCATCGGACGACGGCTCGGTCCATCTCCAGACCCTGCCCGAGACGCCCGCGAACTGGCGCGACGACGCGCTCGCCGCGCGCTGGCAAAAAATCCGAAAAGTGCGCCGCGTCGTGACCGGAGCGCTCGAGATCGAACGTGCCGCCAAGCGCATCGGTGCGAGCCTCGAGGCTGCGCCGACGGTGTTCGTCTCCGATCCCGACCTGCTCGGCGCCCTCGACGGCCTGGACTTTTCCGAGGTCTGCATCACCTCCGCGATCCGGGTGAGCGTCGGCGAGGGACCGTCCGACGCCTTCCGCCTCGACGAGGTCAAGGGCGTCGCCGTGGTACCGGACGTCGCCGAGGGCCGGAAATGCGCCCGCTCCTGGCGGGTCTCGCCGGATGTCGGCTCGGATCCGGCTTATCCCGACGTCACGCCGCGCGACGCGCAAGCTTTGCGCGAGTGGGATGCCGCGCATCCGAGTGCTGCCTGATGGCGCCGTTCCGCCTCGGCCTGCTCGCGGCGTTCCTGACGCTCGCCATCGACCAAGCCTCCAAACTCTGGCTGTACCTCCGCACCGATCTCGTGCTGACGCAGCCCTGGGCCGTCGCGCCCTTCACCGACTTCGTCGTCGTGTGGAATCGCGGCGTCTCCTACGGGATGTTCCAGCAGGAGGGCGATCTCGGCCGCTGGCTGCTCGTCGGGCTCTCGGTCGTCGCGGCCCTGGCCCTCGGATTCTGGATGAAGCGGGCCGGCACGCGGCTGCTGGCGATCTCGCTGGGCCTCATCGTCGGCGGGGCGATCGGCAACGCCATCGACCGGGCGGTGTTCGGCGCGGTGTTCGACTTCGTCCACCTGCATGCGGGCGACTGGTCGTGGTACGTCTTCAACATTGCCGATGCGGCGATCGTGGCCGGCGTCGTCGGGCTGATCCTCGACAGCCTGATGCCGGAGCGGAAGACCGATCGGCAACACGATCTGACCGATGCTTCCAATCCCCGCCCATGAGCGGTTTGGCGAAATAAACCGCCTTACCTTCGCCCGAAAACCGGCTCACGCCGGAATCATCGGCGTCCGCACAGTCAAGAGCGATTCCCGGCGGCCGCGACCTGAGGGCAGCATGATCGTGCAGCGCCGGATTTCTTTGGCTTTTTCGGGCATCCTCGCGCTCAGCCTGCTCCCCGCAGTTCCCGCGCGTGCCGCCGAAGGCGAGTTCATGCGCGACGCCATGAGCAGCATCGGCCTGATCGAGCCCGAGCGCCCGCCGATCACCTATCGCGAGCGCGCGCCCCTCGTGATGCCGCCAGCTCTGGGCAAGAAAGCCGCCGTGAAGAAACCGGCGAAGGGCAAGGGCGCCGACGCGCCGCCTGTCGATTACGCAACGATGCCGCTGCCCCTGCCGCAGACGCGGCAGGACGATCCGCAATGGCCGAAGGATCCCGAGACCAGCCGGCGCGAACGCGCCGCCCTCGACGCCAAGAAACCCATCGTCCGCGGCGCGCAAGGCCGTATGAACGACAACAACGAGACTCTCTCGGCCTTCGAGATGCAGAACGGCCGGCGTGAGGGCGCCGGCCTGTCCAAGGACCCCGCGCCGGGGCCGGGCGAAGTCCGCGAGTCGACCTGGCTGAACCCGCTCAAGCTCTTCTCGGGCAGCAAGGACGAAGCCGAACCCTCCGCGATCGAGCCCGATCGCGACGGTCTGACCGACCCGCCGAACGGCTACCGCAAGGCTCCGGTCAAGGCGGCGAAGGGGCCGGCAGGTCCGGTCGGCAACTCGATCAGCGGCAACGAAGAGGCCGACCCGCGCACCTTCATGAGGGCGGAAGGCGGGCGTTGAAGCCGCGATATCGGGGATTCGCGGTTCAGGATTCCGCGTCCCTCGGGTGGCCAAGAGGTCACACCCTGCGGTACGGGACTTGCCCCGGCTAACGAAGGTCGCGAGAGTCCGGGCCGCGACAACCTCGAGAACGGCCGCACGAAGGACGCCAGGATGCATCTCTACCGGAAGGCCAATGCCCTGCTCGGGTCGGCGCGCGGATTCGCGAATGCCGGTCGCGTGGAGGCCGCGCCGTTCGGGCGTTCGGAGGCCGGCGGCCCCGAGGTGTCATCCTTCGTGCTCGACAACGGCCTCGACGTCGTGGTGGTGCCCGATCACCGTGCCCCCGTCGCGACGCACATGATCTGGTACCGCAACGGGTCGGCCGACGATCCGCTCGGCCAGTCGGGCATAGCCCACTTCCTCGAACACCTGATGTTCAAGGGCACGGACCATCACCCGGCCGGCGCCTTCTCCAAGGCGGTCTCGTCGCTCGGCGGCCAGGAGAACGCCTTCACCAGCTACGACTACACCGCCTATTTCCAGCGCGTCGCCCGCGATCATCTCGCCACGATGATGGAGTTCGAGGCCGACCGCATGGGCGGCCTGGTGCTCTCGGACGACGTCGTCGCGCCCGAGCGCGACGTGGTGCTGGAGGAGCGCCGGATGCGGGTCGAGACCGATCCGAACGCCCAGCTCTCCGAGGCGATGGCCGCCTCGCTCTTCGTGCATCACCCCTACGGGATTCCGATCATCGGCTGGATGCACGAGATCGAGGAGCTGAACCGCCACCACGCCATCGACTACTACAAGCGCTTCTACACGCCCGAGAACGCGATCCTGGTCGTCGCCGGCGACGTGACGCCGGACGAGGTCCGCCGGCTGGCCGACGACACCTACGGCAAGGTCGCCCCGCACGGTTCGCGGCCGCAGCGCCGCCGGGCCCGCGAGCCTGAGCCCAAGGCCCTCCGCCGCATCGCGGTGGCCGATCCGAAGGTCGAGCAGCCGACCCTGCAGCGGCTCTACCTGACCCCCTCCTGCATGACCGCGCGCGACGGCGAGTGCCACGCGCTCGAACTGCTTGCCGAAGTGCTCGGCGGCGGCGCCACGTCCTACCTCTACCGCAAGCTGGTTCTCGAGACCGGCGTCGCCGTGAATGCCGGCGCCTGGTACATGGGCTCGGCGATCGACGACACCCGCTTCTCCGTCTACGCCGTGCCGGCCGAGGGCGTCAGCCTCGAACAGCTCGAAGAGCATGTCGACAAGGCCCTGCGCGGCGCCGGTGACGCCCTGTCGCCGGAAGCGATCGAGCGGGCCAAGACCCGGCTCGTGGCGGAGACGATCTACTCCGCCGACAGCCAGTCCTCGCTCGCCCGCATCTACGGGTCGGCGCTCGCCATCGGCGAGACCGTCGACGAGGTGCGCCGCTGGCCCATCGACATCGAGGCGGTGAGCAAGGAGCGGCTAGCTGCGGTGGCCGAGCGCTACCTCACTCCGGCCCGCTCCGTGACCGGCTACCTGATGAAGGCGAAAGAGCTCGACGCTCCCGTCGTCGCCGCCACCGCCTGATTCTTTTGGACAGCCGGCGCTTCGAGAGCCGCCGCGTCTGTCGTCGAGACGCCGAAGGACTTTTTTCGATGAACCTCGCCGAGACTGGCACCCGCACCGCGTCGTCGCCCACCCAGGCGATCCCAGTGGCGGCCGCCCGCGGCATCGAGGCCTGGCACGTGCCCTCGCCCGTCGTCCCGATGATTGCCATCGCCTTCAACTTCGAGGGCGGCGCCGCACAGGATCCGGAGGGCAAGGCCGGCACGGCCCAGATGCTCGCCCGCCTCCTCGACGAGGGCGCGGGCGACCTCGGTTCGGACGCCTTTCAGGAGGCGCTGGCGGCCCGCGCCATCGAGCTGCATTTCCATGCCGGCCCCGATTCCGTCGGCGGCTCGCTGAAGATGCTGGTGAAGCACGCCGACGAGGCCATCCGGCTACTCTCGCTGGCCGTCTGCGAACCGCGCCTCGACCCGGTCGCGATCGAGCGCGTGCGCTCGCAGATGATCGCATCCCTGCGCTACCAGCAGAACGACCCGGGCGTGATGGCCTCGCGCTGCTATTTTCGCGAGGCCTTTCCGGGTCATCCCTATAGCCGCCCCTCCTCGGGCACGACGGAGAGTCTGGCGGCGATCACCCGCGACGACCTCCTCGCGATGCACAAGGCCCTGATCGGCCGCGGCGGCCTCAAGGTCGCCGTCGTGGGCGCGGTGGAGGCCGATGGCGCCGCCGCGATGCTGGACCAGGCCTTTGGCAGGCTGCCGGAAAAGGATCCGCTCAAGCCGGTTCCGGCCACGCATATCCACGATCTCGGCCGCCGCATCGTCGTCGATCTCGACGTGCCGCAATCGGTGATCCGGTTCGGCCTCGGCGGCGTCGCCTGGCGCGATCCCGACTTCATCCCGGCCTATGTCCTGAATCACATCCTGGGCGGCGGCGCCTTCACGTCCCGCCTCTTCCAGGAAGTGCGCGAAAAACGCGGCCTCGCCTATTCTGTCGGCACCTCGCTGACTTCGCATCGCGGCGTCGCCATGACCTGGGGCTACACCGCCACCAAGAACGAGCGCGTCGTGGAGGCTCTCGACGTGATCGGCGAGGAGATCAACCGCCTGATCGCCGACGGCCCCTCGGACGACGAACTCCAGAAGGCCAAGGACTACCTCACCGGCTCCTATGCCCTGAGCTTCGACACCTCGACCAAGATCGCCAACCAGCTCGTGCAGATCGCCTTCGAGGGCCTCGGCATGGACTATATCGCCCGGCGCAACGACATGGTCGCCAGCGTGACACAGGACGATATCCGCCGTGCCACGGGGCGCACCTTCGCGAACGGCAAGATGCTGGTCGTGGCGGCCGGCCGACCCGTCGGATTCTGAGTCGAGCGGCCTGCCGGGGCCGCCGCTATTGCGGCCCCTGCTTAGCAAATTCCGCAAACACGCCGCGCAGCACCTTGAGCCGGGTCTCGTAGACCTGTCGCAGGCAGGCGGTGTCGGCGGAGCAGGCGCCGCGCTCCTTGAGCCAGGCTTCCTGGTCGTCCTGGAGCTGCGCCCGGTTTCCCATGGCCAGCAGGCTCTTCAGGATCTCGAAGCGCACGGCGAGCTCGACGTCGAGATCGTTGAGACCGAGCGTGGCGCAGATCGCCTTCTCGTCGGGCGTTGCCGCCTTTTCGCAGGGGAAGCTCGCCGCCTGAGCGCCTGCCGGCAGCAAGATCAGCGTCGCCGCCGCGAGCAAGTGACGAGCACGGTTCATTGATTTTCTCGACATCGATCAGCGTTGTGAAAAATTCAGCCGCCCGGCTTCACGACCGCCAGGATGACGATGAGGATCATCAGGAGCGTCGGGACTTCGTTGATGATGCGGTAGAACTTGGTGCTGCGCTTGTTGCGGTCGGCAGCGAAGTCCTTGACCATCTTCGAGAGCCAGCCGTGGATGCCGGTCATGGCGAAGACCAACAGGAACTTCATCTGCAGCCAGTAGGAAGCGTAGTAACCGCTCTTGACCGCGAGGGTGATCCCGAAAATCCAGGTCAGGATCATCGCCGGCGTCATGATCGCCTTGGCCAAGCGCCGTTCCATGATCTTGAACGTCGCCGATTGCACCTCCGAGCCCGCCGGCAAGCCGGCATGGTAGACGAACAGGCGCGGCAGATAGAGCATCGCCGCCATCCAGGCGATCAGCGCGACGACGTGGCCGGCCTTGATCCAGAGGTAGAGGTTGTCCACGGGCTCGAGAGCTTCCGGCTGTAAGAGGCTTTTTGCGCTGAACGTCGGCCAAGCTGCCGTCCGTCCGAGGCATCAGCCTGGAGCGGTTCCAATAGCCCGGCTCTCTGCGCCCAGTCGAGGCCTCGTTCTCCGGTCAGACACCCTCTCTGAGCCGCGCCAGCATCCGCTCGACATGGGCGACGGGCGTCTGCGGCGTGATGCCGTGACCGAGATTGAAGATGTGCGGCAGCCCGTGGGTCGCCGCCAGGATCGCATCGACCTCCGCGTCGAGGGCCGCACCGCCCGCGATCAGCGTTTCCGGATGCAGGTTGCCCTGCGTCACGGTGGTCGTGGGGACCCGCTCGCGCAGAGCCTTGAGATCGACCCCCCAATCGACGCCGACGGCGCTGGCGCCCGTCTCCGGCACGACGCGAGCGTGTCCATCGAGACCGGAGCCGCGGCAGAAGACGATGATCTTCGCATCCGGCACTTCGGCCCGCACACCGGCAATCATTTTCGCGATCGGCTTCAAGGACCAGCGTGACAAGGCGTCGTCGCCCTCGGGCAGCACGCCGGCATGAGACTCGAAAATCTGCACGGCGTCGGCACCGGCGCGGAACTGCCGGATGAGATACTCGGTCTGGACGCACACGAGCCGGTCGATCAGGGCCTCGACCAGACCGACATCGCTTGCGGCGAGTGCCCGCGCCGGAGCGAGATCGGGGGTGCCGCGCCCGCCGATCATGTAGCTCGCCACCGTCCAGGGTGCCCCGCAAAAGCCGAGCAGCGTGGTTTCCTGGGGAAGCGCCGCCCGGATGCTCGTGACCGCCTCGAAGACCGGCGCCAGATGCGAAAAGATCGCGTCGTCGCCGACATCGCGCAGTTTTTCGAATTCCGCTCGGCCCTCCAGTGCATCCAGCCGGGGACCTTCGCCCTCGACGAAGCGCACGCCCTGCCCCAGCGCGTGCGGGATCACCAGGATGTCGGAAAAAAGGATCGAGGCCTCGAAGCCGAAGCGCCGGATCGGCTGCAGGGTCACCTCGGTGGCGAAGGCCGGGTTGTAGCAGAGGTCCAAGAAGGAACCGGCTTCGGCCCGCGTCGCTCGGTATTCCGGCAGATAGCGCCCGGCCTGCCGCATCATCCAGGCCGGCGGCGGCGAGATCGCCTCGCCAGACAGCACCCGCAGAACCTTGCGGTCCTGTGCCCTCGCCTCACCCATCGCGTTTCCGATCCCCGTCCTGTCGTTCTCCCGAGCATACAGCCAAGCGCCTCTTCGAAAACCCTCCTTGCGCACCCTTCGGTCGATCGCGACGTCGCAATCCCCCCACAGGCCCTTTCCTAAAGAGAAGAGAGACTCTTAGACTCTGTTTCTTCTCTTGGAGGCATGAGTCATGGGCTCGCAAAGCCATCCACAGGCTCTCCCCATCGCCACGCCGTTAAGAGGGCTTTAACGGATCCGCTCTAGTCTTCTTCAATCGCGAGCCTCGCCAGCGGCTTGCACGGCGATGCACGCCCAGCGCCGTCGCACGGTCCCGGATTCTCCCAAAAGTCCGTCCGTACGAGTTCGACTCGACGGCCTGTTGACGCAGGAGTCGACAAGACGGGCCTCCCGCCGCTGGACCCTCCTGCGAAGCCGGCTTATCCCCATCCGTCGATCCCCCGAGGCACGGCCTGGGGACAAGCCTCCGTTTCGCCGGTCCGCGAGCGCGCAGGGGAAAGCCAATTCGCGATGAGTCGCAGCTACTTCCATCTCCACCTGGTCTCGGACTCGACCGGTGAGACGCTGATCAATGTCGGCCGCGCTGCGGCGGCCCAGTACGAAGGCGTCTCGGCGATCGAGCACGTCTATCCGCTGGTGCGCTCCCGCGCGCAGCTCGAACGGGTGATCTCGGAGATCCAGGCGGCACCCGGCCTCGTGCTCTACACCCTGGTCGACCAGGAGCTGATCGCGCGCCTCGACGAGGCCTGCCGCGAGACCGGCTCGCCGACGCTCAACGTGCTGCAGCCGGTTCACGCGCTGCTGCGCTCCTATCTCGGCGCGGATTCGACGGCGCGGCCGGGGGCGCAGCACATGCTGAACGCCGAGTACTTCAAGCGCATCGACGCGATGAACTTCACCCTGGCGCACGACGACGGCAACCTGCCGCCGGATATCGACGAGGCGGATGTCGTGCTCGTCGGCGTCAGCCGGACCTCGAAGACGCCGACCTCGATCTATCTCGCCAATCGTGGCCTCAAGACCGCGAATTTTCCGCTCGTTCCCTCCATGCCGTTGCCGCCTGCGCTGGCCGCGACACGAAAGGCGCTGATCGTCGGATTGATCGCCTCGCCGGAGCGGATCGTTCACATCCGCCAGAACCGGTTGCTGAGCCTGAAGGCCGACGACAACTCGATGTATGTCGATCGCAGCGCCGTCGCCGACGAGGTCGCGGCATCGCGAAAACTCTGTGCGAAACATCGCTGGCCGACGATCGACGTGACGCGCCGCTCGATCGAGGAAACCGCCGCGGCGATCCTCGATCTCTACCGCGAGCATCGTCTGAAGTTCATCGCCACGTGAACGACACCTCGATGCTCGATCCCGTACAGCGTCTCTGGCTCGGCGCAGCGCCACTCGTCCTCGCATCGGGGAGCCGCACCCGGGCGGATCTACTGTCCGGCGCCGGTCTCGTGCCGGAGGTGATCAGGCCCGATGTCGACGAACGCCGGATCGAATCCGCTGCCGGCGGCCTCTCACCTGTCAGCCTCGCACTGCGCCTCGCAACCGCCAAGGCCGAAGACGTCGCCCGAAAGCATCCCGAGCGCGTCGTCATCGGTGCCGATCAGGTGCTGGAGATCGACGGCACCGTGCTTCACAAGCCGGCCGACCTGCCCGAGGCGGCCGAACATCTCGGCCTGCTCCAGGGGAGAACCCACGCGCTCCATGCAGCGGTGGCGATTGCCGCTCGCGGGACGACCGAAACGTTTCACGAGACCGCGCGGCTGACCATGCGGCCACTGGATCCCGAGTCCATTGCCACCTATCTCGCCGCGGCCGGGCCGGAGCGTGTGACGTCGAGCGTCGGCGGCTACCAGCTCGAAGGCCTCGGCATCCACTTGTTCGCGCAGGTCGAGGGCGACCACACGACCGTTCTGGGCCTTCCTCTGATTCCGCTTCTCGCCCGGCTTCGCGGCATGGGGCTCCTGACGATCCAATGACGGAGACGAGCCCAGAGATGCCGGATCACGGTCACCCGCACCCGCACCCGCATGCTCACGACGATCACGACCACGCGCATCACGGCCATGCCGGCCACAGCCACGCCCCGAAGGATTTCGGGCGGGCGTTCGCGATCGGCATCGCCCTGAATGTCGGCTTCGTCATCATCGAAGCCAGCTATGGATTGGCGAGCAACTCGATGGCGCTGGTGGCGGATGCCGGCCACAACCTGTCGGACGTGCTGGGTCTCGCCGCCGCCTGGATCGCTTCGGTGCTGGTAAAACGGCGGCCGAGCACGCGGTTCACCTACGGCCTGCGTGGCTCCTCGATCCTCGCGGCTTTGTTCAACGCGGTGTTTCTGCTGATCGCCACCGGGGCGATCATGCTCGAGGCGGTGCAGCGGTTCTTCGATCCGGCGCCCGTCGCCGGCGTCACGGTCATGGTGGTGGCCGGAATCGGGATCGCGATCAACGGCTTCACCGCCTGGCTCTTCGCTTCGGGCGGTCGCACCGACATCAATATCCGTGGCGCCTATCTGCACATGTTGGCCGATGCCGTCGTCTCGGCCGGCGTCGTGCTGGCGGGTCTCGTGATTCTCGCGACCGGCTACGACTGGATCGACCCGATGGTCAGTCTCGTCATCGCCGGGCTGATCGTCTGGGCGACCTGGGGCCTCTTGCGCGACAGCCTCGGCATGGCGCTCTCCGCCGT
Organism: Methylobacterium sp. WL9; assembly: GCF_008040035.1. Taxonomy (NCBI): domain Bacteria; kingdom Pseudomonadati; phylum Pseudomonadota; class Alphaproteobacteria; order Hyphomicrobiales; family Methylobacteriaceae; genus Methylobacterium; species Methylobacterium sp. WL9. The sequence goes on along the minus strand of NZ_VRVE01000036.1, from coordinate 5,337 downwards.
ACCGCCCGGCATCGATCCCGTCGCCGTGCGCGCGACCCTCGAGGCGCGTCCCGGCGTCAGCACGCTGCACGATCTCCACATCTGGCCGATGAGCACGACGGAGGTCGCCCTCACCGCGCATCTCGTGATGCGCGATGGCGACCTGCCCGATCGTTTCCTGCGCGATACCGCCGACGAGCTCCGAAAAGCATTCGGCATCGCCCACGCCACTCTCCAGATCGAGCGGACCGGCAGCGCCGATTGCACCCTTCCCGCGCAGTGCGAGGCATGATGCGCAAGGCTTTCGTCGTCGGGCATCCGATCGCGCATTCCCGCTCGCCGCTGATCCATGGCCACTGGCTGACGCAACACGGCATCGCTGGGTCCTATGAGCGCATCGATGTACCGCCGGAGCGTTTCGAGGCTTTCGTTCGCGGTTTGGCGGCAGCGGGTTTTGCCGGCGGCAACGTGACGATCCCGCACAAGGAGGCGGCCTTCCGGTTGGCTGACACGCTGACGCCGCGTGCGACGAAAATAGGGGCGGTGAACACGCTCGTCGTCGGTGAGGACGGCGGTATCCATGGTGACAACACCGATGCGCCGGGCTTCATCGCCCATCTCGAGCAGACGCTCGGCACCGGCTGGCTGGAGCACTCGAACGGAACGGCGGTCGTCCTCGGAGCGGGGGGGGCGGCGCGGGCCGTGGTCGCCGGCCTCGCCGAGCGCGGCATGTCGCGGATCCGCATCGCCAACCGAACGCCGGAACGGGCACGAGCCCTGGTCGAGATCGACCCTCGGCGGGTCGGCATCCTCGATTGGGCCACGTTGCCGGAAGCGCTGTCCGAAGCCCGGCTTCTGGTGAATACGACCTCGCTCGGCATGACGGGTCATCCGCCGCTCGATATCGACCTCGGACCCCTACCGAACGGGGCGGCTGTGGCGGATATCGTCTATGCGCCCCTGGAGACACCGCTGCTTGCGGCTGCGCGTGCACGCGGCCTCGCCACGGTCGATGGCCTCGGCATGCTGCTGCATCAGGCCGTGCCCGGCTTTTCGGATTGGTTCGGCGTTCGACCCGAGGTCACTCCGGAACTTCGCGCTCTCGTCGTCGCGGACCTCAGGCGATGAACGAGGCGCAGCCGAGCGGCGGAAGACCCAAGACGATCCTCGGGCTCACCGGCTCGATCGGCATGGGCAAGTCCGCGACGGCCGCATTGTTCGCGAAGCACGGCGTACCGGTTCACGACTCGGATGCGGCCGTACATCGCCTCTACGAATCCGGCGGTACTGCAGCCGAGGCGATCGGCGCGGCCTTTCCGGGAAGTCTGCGACCGGACGGCGGCGTCGATCGCGAGGCTCTTCGCAAAGCCGTACTCGGAAACGCCGAGGCCCTGCAGCGGCTTGAAGCGCTGGTCCACCCCCTGGTTGCGGAGGAAAGCCGTGCCTTCCTGGGCAGGCACGGCGATGCGCCCCTCGTCGTGCTCGACATCCCGCTGCTGTTCGAGACCGGAGCCGAGAAACGGTGCGACACCGTCGTGGTCGTCAGCGCTCCGGCCGAGGTGCAGCGCGCCCGCGTGCTCGCCCGGCCCGGCATGACGGAAGCGGCCTTCGCGGCGATCCTCGCCAAGCAGATGCCGGATGCCGAGAAGCGCCGGCGCGCCGATGTCGTGATCGATACGAGCCGCGGCTTCACTCATGCCGAGGCCGAGGTCGCGGCGCTCGTCGCGCGATTAAGGGATTCGCGATAGGGTCGGAGCCGGCCAAGCTCCAACGCGAAACGTCCAAAGACCATGCTGCGCGAGATCGTCCTCGATACCGAGACCACCGGCACGGATGCGAAGGGCGGTGACCGCCTGATCGAGATCGGCTGCGTCGAGCTGATCAACCACATCCGTACGGGCCAGACCTTTCACCGTTTCGTGAATCCGCAGCGGGCGGTCTCGGCAGGGGCGTTCGGCGTTCACGGAATCTCCGACGCGTTCCTGGCCGACAAGCCGCTGTTCGGCGACATCGTCGATGCGCTGCTGGATTTCTGCGGCGACGGCCGACTCGTGATCCACAACGCACCCTTCGATGTCGGCTTCCTCAACATGGAGTTCGCCCGGCTCAAGCCGTCGTCACCCCCGCCGATCGTGCTGGAGGAGGTCGTCGACACCCTCACGCTCGCGCGCCGCCGACATCCGGGCGCCGCCAACAACCTGGATGCCCTGTGCAATCGGTACGGCATCGACACGACGAAGCGGACCAAGCACGGGGCGCTACTCGACGCCGAAATCCTGGCCGAGGTCTATATCGAGCTGCTCGGCGGCAAGCAGACCAGCCTCGGTCTTGCGGCTGTCGCCGAAGACGGCACCGCTGCCCCCAGCACGGCGGCAATTCGGGTGTACGAGGACTATACGACCCTTCCCTCCAGGCCGATTCGCAGTCGCCTGACCGACGATGAGCGCGACCGCCACGCGACTTTCGTGGCGACGCTCGGAACGAACGCGATCTGGAAGGACTATATGGGCGAAGAGACGCCGTGAGGCGTCTCTTCCAGGTGTAAGAAGTAGATTTCGTCAGAACGCGCTCTTAGAGCAGGCTGCGAAATAGTGGCAACGGTTTTTCGCGCGAAGCCTGCTCTAAACTTCTGACTCGATCACGTTTTCTGCGTTTTGATCGATTCGATCAAAACGCAGCGTGATCTATGCGCGGACTACATCATACCCTTTTTCTTCATCATCATCTTTTTGCGCATCATCATTTTCTTGTCGCGCATCATCATCTGCCGCTTGGACATCATCTTCACGTAGGACGTCGGCGCGCCGCTCGCTTGCACACCCGTCGCGGTGGCGGCCGAGGCCGAGCCGAGGCCGAGGGTCAGACCGCCGAGGAGGGTGGCGGCTGCGAGCGCAACTGTCGTTGTCTTCATGATCGATTGCTCCACTATCACGTGCTCATGACAGACCCTGTCCGGTCTCCCCGGGTGGGGCGGCCCTGGAGGGTGAGCCTTCACCTGCCCAGTGGTCGGCAAGGGTGAGACGGGTGTGAGCACCGGATGCGCCCGTCTCGGGCAGGTGAACCTCGCGTGAGTCACGAGCCGGGGGCACGGACGCGGCCCACGCGAGGCTTCGGCTCTCGCTCTCGCGAGACCCGGTGATCAGTTACGATGGCGTGTGGAAGAAAGTTTCGCGCGAGAGGGCGAAGGCAGACGATTCTTTACGATGTGCTCACGGCGCGGCCATTCCGGATGTTTCACACATCGCTCGCGTAAACAGCAACGCTTGGAGCGCGACCTGTACGAGATCCTCACGTCTTCGGCCAGGACATTCAATCCAGCATGCCGCTGGTCTTACCCACCTCTATCAGCGGCGCGTAGGCGTCGTTCTTCACCGGGATGAACTTCGAGCGGCCGAAGGGCGCGAGCAGGATCGGATCGCTCATACCGAGCAGCGCCTGCCGGAGTTTCTCCGTAAAGCCCTTGCCCCAGGTCTGGTCGACGTCGCCGCGCACGGACCACTGGTTGTTGGCGAAGGGCGGCGATTCCCAGACCACCCTGACCTTGTCCGGGTCGATCTTGCCGGCTTTGGCGTCGAGGTCCCAGACCGTGTAGTCGACCGCGCCGAGATCGAACACACCGGACTGCACGAGCTGAATCGTGCGGCTGTGCTCGCCCGAATAGCCGATGCGGGAATACACTTCGTCGGGCGTCTTTTCCGGGAAGGCCTGGCGGATGAAGTATTCCGGCATCAGCCGGCCCGAGGTCGAGGAGCGTGCGCCGAAGGTGAAGGTCTTGCCCGGCGTCCCCTTGGGAAACTCCGCGGATTTCTCCAGCCCGAGCCTGGTGTTGGCGATGAGGTAGGTCCGGAAGACAGCGTCCTCGGCTCCCTGCGCCAACGCCTGAGACCCCGGCACCAGCCGGCGGGCCTGCACGCCGGTGAAGCCGCCGAACCAGGCGAGCTGAACCTCGCCGTTGCTGAAGGCCGTCACGGCGGAGGAGTAGTTCTTCACCGGCAGATATTTGACCGGCACGCCGAGCTTCTGCTGCAGATAGCTCGCGACCTTACCGAAGCGCTCGACCAGCCGGGCTTCGTCCTGGTCGGGAATGCCGGTGAAGACGAAAGTTGGCTTGGCCGCATCTTGGGCACGCGCCGTACCGGTGGCCATGACGGCCGCGAGCATCGCAACGCGGCCGATCGCCCGCACCCAGCCAACCATGCCGCAGCTCCCGGTCGCGTTGCGCCCGGCAGGCCGCGACGCGATATTGCGCCGAGCCCTCGGGCACGCAGGTTCTACAGAGCGTCGGCGCCTGACACCTTCGTGACATCGCGCCGGCTGCCGCCCCAACTTCCCCGTTTTCTCACACGGAGACCCGCATGGATGCCGAACCGGTCCGGCTCAGTACCCTCGCCCACGGCGGCGGCTGTGGCTGCAAGCTCGATCCGGCCGTGCTGCGCCGGCTCCTCGCCGACCAGCCGGCGGCCGGCCCGTTCGAGCGGCTGATCGTCGGCAACGAGACCTCGGACGATGCCGCGGTCTGGGCGCTCGACGACGGCACCTGCGTCATCGCCACCACCGACTTCTTCACGCCGATGGTCGACGACCCGCGCGATTTCGGGCGGATCGCGGCGACCAACGCGATCTCGGACGTCTACGCCATGGGCGGCAAGCCGATCATGGCGCTCGCCATCCTCGGCATGCCGGTGGGCAAGATCTCTCCCGAGATCGTCGCCGAGATCCTGAAGGGCGGCGCCAGTCTCTGCGCCGAGGCCGGGATCCCGATCGCCGGCGGCCATTCGATCGATACGCCGGAGCCGATCTACGGGCTCGCCGTCATCGGGACCTGCCGCCGCGAGGACGTGCGCCGCAACGCGGACGCTCAGGTAGGCGACGCGCTGATCCTGACGAAGCCGATCGGCGTCGGGATCTACTCGGCGGCGATCAAGAAGCAGGCGTTGCCGGAGGGCGGCTACGCCGATTTCATCGCGACGACGACGCGGCTGAACCGGGTCGGCACCGAACTCGCCGTCGACCCGGCCGTGCATGCGATGACCGACGTCACCGGCTTCGGGCTGCTCGGCCACGGGCTCGAACTCGCCCGGGGGGCCGGCGTCGCCTTGACGATCACGGCCGACGCCGTGCCGCTGCTGCCGGCCGCCGCGGCCCTGGCGCGGGAGGGCTTCGTCACCGGCGCCTCGCACCGCAACTGGTCGGCGTTCAGTGAGGCCGTCGCGCTGCCGGCGGGTTTTCCCGACTGGCGCCGGCACCTGCTCACCGACCCGCAGACCTCAGGCGGCCTGCTGGTGGCCTGTGCGGCCGATCAGCTTGGTCATCTCGAGGCGGCGGCGCTCCGGCACCTTGAGATCGAAGGCGCAGGCG